>DDVI01000032.1 GCA_002345205.1 Bdellovibrionaceae bacterium UBA2316
CTGACGCACGTGACGGATCGAATCCGCAACCTAAGGCTGCTGATATCGATTCGTCTGCTGATATTTTGGAGTTTCGTCGCCGCTCTCGTTTAGCGGCAGATGGTTCGAATCAGAATCTGTCGATCTCCGGTTCGCTTATAGGAAGAATTGGTAGGGGCGCAGGGACTTGAACCCCGGATCCATCGGTTATGAGCCGATTGCTTTAACCAACTAAGCTACACCCCCGCCTTGGGACACTAGAACCTACCAGTTGGCGATAGGTTCCATTAAAATCTAAAATATTGGGAATTATCCGTCAACGAAAGCTTTAAGCTTGTTAGACCGGCTTGGGTGACGAAGCTTACGCAGAGCTTTCGCCTCGATCTGACGAATACGTTCACGAGTTACGTTAAAATCCTGACCCACTTCTTCCAAAGTATGATCTGATTCCTCACCGATACCGAAACGCATACGAAGAACTTTCTCTTCACGCGCAGTCAAAGTCGACAATACACGACGAGTTTGTTCTGCTAAGTTCAAGTTCACGATCGCTTCGGCAGGATTAATCACCTTTTTGTCTTCGATAAAATCGCCCAAGTGCGAATCTTCTTCTTCACCCACTGGTGTTTCTAAGCTGATTGGCTCTTTGGCAATTTTAAGAACTTTACGTACTTTATCCACAGGCATATCCATTTTTTCTGCAATTTCCTCTGGAAGTGGCTCACGTCCTAATTCTTGAATTAGGTAACGAGATGTACGAACAAGTTTATTAATAGTCTCAATCATATGAACTGGGATACGGATTGTACGAGCCTGATCCGCGATGGCGCGCGTGATCGCCTGACGAATCCACCACGTCGCATATGTCGAGAATTTGTAACCACGACGGTATTCAAACTTATCAACGGCTTTCATCAAACCGATGTTACCTTCCTGGATCAGATCCAAGAATTGTAAACCACGATTCGTGTATTTTTTGGCGATAGAAACCACCAAACGTAAATTCGCTTCTACGAGTTCAGATTTCGCCGCATCGGCCTCACGCTCACCTTTCCAGATAGCTGTGTAGGTTTCTTGGATCCAACGGAAATTCATTTCTGTTTCTGAATCTAAACGATTTAAACGAGCATCGGCTTCTTGAGCTTGAACAACGTAAGATCTGAAACGGTGATAGCTAAGACCTGTGTCTTTAGTCATCTTCGTTAATTCTTTTTCGTTGCCTTCGATAACTTTCAAACGCTCAACAAGCTGGATAACATCTTTAGAGAATGTACGCTCAACACCGTCTTTGATACGTTTACGTAGCGTAGACACACGGTTAACTAAATTTTTAAATTTAATAACAATTCGATTGATTGTCTTACGATTGAAATTGATCGACTCAAAGTTCTGCATCAATTTTTCATTAAGCACACGTAATTCCGCCATAGTAGCGTTACGTTTATCATTCGGAGTATTTTCTTGTCTTAAAACTTCAAAGAATGCGCGAGTATCGTTTTGGTAAACGGTAACTGTACCAATCAATTCATGAATTTTATCGATGTACTCTTTTTCATCGTATTGAGTATCTTCGTCTTCCAAACCACGGAATATCGATTTAACTTTGATACGGCCTTCATCAAGACGTTTACCTAAGTTGATAATTTCCCAAGTTCCTAATGGCGACATCAAGATCGCGCGAACAATTTCACGTTCACCTTTCTCGATACGACGAGCGATTTCAACTTCACCCTCACGAGTTAATAATGAAACGCTTCCCATTTTACGTAGGTATAAACGAACCGGGTCATTACCTTTAACGTCTTCAGTTTCTGCTTTTTCTTCGGCATCTTCGTCTTCATCTTCTTCTTTGTCGATGTCTGAAAGGAATGGCGAATCGCCTTCTTCCTTAGCCGCCATTTCAGAATGATCCGTGATCACAACGCCTTGGGCTTCTAGTGCGTGCATGAATTGATCGATAACCACCGGCAATAAAATTTCCGGAGGAAGGATCTCATTGATTTCTTCGATCGTAAGAGCTTTTTTCTCTTTTGCAATTTTCAAGAATCGCTGAATTTCTTCTTTGATGATTACTTCTTGCTCGGCTTGAGAAAGGAATTTTACTGGCTCTTTCGACTTGCTGGGTATGTTTGACTTCACTCGTTCCCCTGTTCTTAACCTTGCTTGCAATCAAGGTCATTTTTTTTAAAAACTTAGCTTCTCAGCTTTACTTACTGTCCTTAAGATCTTTTAACGATTTTTGTATCGCCATCATCTCTTCAATTTTTTCAGGTGTAGCGTTCACCTTTAGTTCATGCGAAATTGTTTTCAATCGCGCTTTCAAAAAATCTTCTTTGATTCTTTGAATATTATCTTTAAAAAATTTAGTTTCTATTTCTAAATTTTTTTGATCATCAATGCTGCTAGATCCAGTGCTTTCTGATTCGTCGATGTTTCCATCATTCGCATCCACCGATTCCCACCCTGCTTCACTCTTTTCGTTCAGTTTTACATGACCCTTCCAAACTTCTTGAGGGGTCTTGAAAAATAAAACGTTCGGATCATCAATTTGAGTTATTAACAGACTAGTCAACCTATCAAACTTTTCAGGGTTTTGTCTATAGACTTGATCGATGTGATTGAAAAGATTTTTCATAGGGATATTAACAATATACTGACTCAAACCCTGCTCCAAAAAGTAGTCTAAATTGGCACGAGATTTGATAACTAACGACAATAAATATTTCTCAGCTTTCGATGCCGACTTCACTGGAAAGTTAACTTGGTCATTCAAAACTTTTGGCACCGAATTTGACGTTACAGGCGCCACCGTATTCATTTGCTTTATAGGAGCCTGAGTAGTCGAGGCTGGAGCCTTAGCCAAGACCGTATCGCGCAGCCAGTTTTTATCAACTCCCATCATGGGTGCGAGCTGTTCGACGTACAATTTTCGATATTGTGGGTCAGGAATCACATCCAAAACCTTCTTTAGCCTGTTCGCTATTTTAATTTTTTCGCTCGGCTCACCGCCGAAACCAACTAACCACTCTGTAAAAATTAGATTCATCAAGTCAGGAGATCGGTCAATTAACTGGTTTAATTCTTCAACACCGCGACTTTTAACGAAGTCATCGGGATCCATGTTATCCGGCAGGATCAAACCTCGCGGGTATAAGTCTTGCTCTAGCAATAGCGATAAACTGCGCTCGGCCGCTTCTTTCCCGGCCCTATCGCCGTCAAATAGTACCACTACGTTTCGTGTTAGGCGCTTAATCACCCGCCCATGATCTGACGTCAGTGCTGTTCCCATGGTCGCAACAACATTGCGAATACCACTTTGGAACAGGGAAATCAGGTCCATGTAACCCTCGACGATAATAATTTGATCCTGCGAACGAATGTAACGTGCCGTTTGCTCTAAACCGTAAAATATTTTCCCTTTTTGAAAAACTTGGGTCTCGGGCGAGTTCAAATACTTTGGCTCACCCTGCGCCAGTATACGTCCACCGAACGCTAAAACATCCCCCATCGAATTTGTAATAGGGAAAATTAATCGCTCACGGAAAATGTCATAAAATCCCGATTCCCGTGTTTTACGTTTTACCAGTCGGGCTTCTTCCGCCAAATCTAACGAATGACCCGATGATTTCAGATAATTGGCTAGAGCTTCCCATTCCGGCAACGACCAACCCAAACGAAACATTTTAATGATATCGTCGCTTAAACCGCGCTTGTTCAGATACTGACGAACCATACTGTCCTTACCAGAACTGTCCAAATTTTTATTAAAAAAGTTCAACGCCGTTTTATTTAATTTCAAAATTTCTTTTTTGCGAAGAGCATTTTTATCATCAAAATCTTGAGTCTCTTTAGGAAGGGCAATGCCTGCGCGATCGGCTAGATATTCCATCGATTGCGGGAACGACATACCTTGATATTGATTTAAAAATGTAAAAATATTTCCGCTCTTCTGACAACCAAAGCAGTGGTACACTTGCTTGGCTTCCGAAACAGAAAAACTGGGGGTTTTTTCTTTATGGTCTGGAAAGGGACAACGACCCATAAGGCCCGATCCCGATTGTTTTAATTGAGTGTACTGGGAAATGATATCGACAAGATTATTAGCGTCCTGAACTTGATCAATAAATTCCTGAGAAAACTTCATCCGTCGCCTTAAGTTTAATACTAACTAGAGTAAGGCAGGTGCCTTTATAGAAAAACAAAAGCTATCTATACTGATAGCTTTTGTTTAATGATCTCACTGACTGTCTTGTTATCCGCAGCCCCACCGGTTTTCGCCATAACTTCTTTCATGACAAGGCCCATTTCTTTTACAGATTTAGCACCCGTTTTTGCGATGACTTCAGTTACAATCGCAGTGATCTGCTCTGGCGTCATTTG
Organism: Bdellovibrionaceae bacterium UBA2316; assembly: GCA_002345205.1. Lineage (GTDB taxonomy): Bacteria > Bdellovibrionota > Bdellovibrionia > Bdellovibrionales > Bdellovibrionaceae > UBA2316. The sequence continues at coordinate 4,360 of DDVI01000032.1, forward strand.
CGCTGGCAAATAGGCTTCTAGAATTTTTAATTCTTGCGCTTCCTTATCGACTAGATCTTGGCGTGATGCTGCCTTGAACTGTTCGATAGATTCTTTTCTTTGTTTAACTAGTTTTTTGATTACACCAAGCACATCGTCCGCAGTGATTGCATTTGGACGAACTTCAACTTCTTTGTACTTGATTGCCGATTGCAGAAAACGGATGGCTTCAAGCTTTACAGAGTCTTTTGCTCTCATCGCGTCTTTCATGTCGGCCATTAATTTTTCACGGATTTCCATAAGAACCTCTGGGATATAACGTTTTGTCAGGATATTAAAATAGAAACAGCCAAGTTTTTCAACTTAGCTGTTCCAATTTGATCTTAGCCGTTAAAGACTAGTCTCTCATTTTAGCTTTTTTAAGAGCTCTTTTACGAGCAGCTAAAGACTTCTTTTTCAAACGTACGCTTGGTTTTTCGAAATGTTCGCGTTTTTTTACTTCTGAAAGGATGCCTGCTTTTTCACAAGACTTTTTGAATTTTCTGAAAGCAGATTCGAAGTTTTCTCCGTCTCTAAGTTTAACAAATGGCATTGAATATCACCGTCCTTCCAATATGCGTGTAAGTAATCCGTGAGGAATAGCAAAAGCCTTTTCCTTTAGCAAACACTTTGACTTATCTATATTTAATGCTATGCACTATTTGCAGGAGCACCTATGACCAAAACCCCTAAACTGCGGGTCAGAAAACCCAAAGACCCGTCTTACTGGATGGGATTAGCCTTAAAAGAGGCTCATAAAGCCAAAATTAGAGGGGAAGTGCCGGTCGGGGCCGTTATTGTTAAGGACGGCAAAGTGATTAGCCGTGGCTTTAATCTTCGCGAATCCAAGAACAACCCAATCCTTCATGCCGAACTGATCGCAATTCAAAAGGCAGCTTTAAAGCTTAAAAGCTGGCGCCTTATAGACTGCGATCTGTATGTTACGCTCGAACCCTGCCTCATGTGCTCGGGGGCTATTATTCAATCACGGCTTCGCCACATATATATAGGAACAGAAGACCTTAAGGCAGGCGCCTGTTGTAGCCTGTATCAAGTTTTTGATGATAAACGATTGAATCACCAGCCCAAATGGGAAACTGGCTTATTAAAAGAGGAAAGTGCTCAATTACTAAAAATGTTTTTCAAGGAATTACGAAAACGGAATAAGGACAAGCAAAAACTAAAAAGGGCCTTGCCGGCCCTTTAAGTTTAACTCTCTTGAACATCCAGTCTGTAACCCAAACTAGGTACGGCAGAGATCTTACCTTTAAAGGTCTCAATCTTACGTTTTAAATAGTTGATTTGGCTATCCACGTTCCTTGAAGTCACTTCCGTGTCACCCCAAATTTCTTCAAGGAATTTTTCACGGGACACTAAATTGTTTTTAGCGCCGACTAGAAGTTTTAAAATATCGAATTGTTTTGGAGTCAATTGAACTTCCGCACCGTCTAAATACACTCGGCGAGACAACAAGTTCATTTTCAAATTTGAAGCCGCTAATTCACTTACAGCTTCATTTTCACGATCCACTAAACGCTTAATACGCAAAAGTAATTCTTTAACATGGAACGGTTTAGAAACGAAATCATCAGCACCCATTTCAAATGCGCGAATTTTTTCATCCACAGTCGCGGCACCTGAAACGAAAATAACTGGAATATATTTCGTATCTTCTTTTGCGCGAATCTGAGCACACACATCAACACCTAATAGACCAGGCATTTTGTAATCTAGAATCACTAAATTTGGTTTGAAGGTTTCTAGAAGCTCGAAAGTTTTTGAACTATCTTGAGTGGCAAGGCACTCATAGCTCTCTTCTAAAATTTCACTCAAAAGCGCACAGCTTTCTTCGTAATCATCTACTATCAATACTTTTTTCTTTAAAGTCATTTGGTTTACCTAAGGTTGTCTTTTTGTTTAAATACAAAAGCTTTACTTTTACAAGATATAAATTTTGGGTATTTTACATTAAAAGCCCTTAAACTTTATCATCTTTTGCGTCAAAATTTTTTTAACCATGTCTAATTTATCACCTTGTATCTCTATAACTGACTGATCTGTAGTCAGCCTGTGAGTCCCGCCAGTCGCGCATTTGGCCTTAATTTCCCTGCAAAGATCCTTCAAATAAGTCTCGTTTCTGGGTAATTTCTCTATAACCGTAACAGTTTTGCCGCCTCGGCCGTTCTTTTCTAGGCGCAGTACCGCAGTGAACTGCTTGGAATCCACTAGTTCTTGCTTCCTACATTTACATTCTGTTAAGTTTCTTTTACACTCAGGACAATTCACCTTATCTTTGGGATCTGTTGAGTACACGGTTCTGACGTTGGACATAGACTTAAGAGCCTAAACTATGGTTTCTGCTGAGGCAATGGCTGAATTTTGTGAGTCTGAAGCTCTTTACCGTCGAAACGGTATAAGAATCCTTCGCCCTCCATCGCGGTCACCAAGTTTACTGGTCGACTCCACACCTTTTGAACATTCTTTAAAGTTTCGTTCATAAAATCCGGTTGTAAATCAATACCTTCGTGTAGGTGAGTTAAAAGTAATTCACCGCGATTTTCAAAGTTTGCGTCTTCAATTCGTATAATCGGCTGACCAAAGTTCGTCATATGGAATAAAAGCTTTGCTTTAATTGCTTTAAAATCACGAGTGTCGACTTCGAACTTATTTGTGCGCTTGTTAAATTTATAAACAAACAATTTGTTTCTTACACAGAAATCTTCCGTTAAAAATTCGTCAATAAATGTAACATCGTTGTAGAACTTTCTAACTTCAAAAATTTTCTGACGGCCTAATCCTAATTTTTTATCCCAATGCTTACGCTCTTTTACGTCATCGCACTGATCCCACTCACGACCAAACTGTCCTTTATTCCAACGATCTTCAATATCACGGAATAATTCAATACCGACCTTATAAGGATTATAACCATTAGGCGCCATCGCCATCGTTCCGGAATGATGATCCGCAAAATCAATAATCTCTGAGTCTTGCAAAATCTTTTCGGTCATAAGTTTAGAATGCCAGTACGATGCCCAGCCTTCATTCATAGTTTTCGTCATTCCTTGCGGCGAAAAATAATAGGCTTCATCACGTATAATACTTAAAATATCTTGCTGCCAGTCTTCTAACGGAGCGTAATTTAACAGGAATGTTAATACATCCTTTTCAGGTTCTGGCGGAAATTTAGAACGTTTAAGCATCTCTTGCTCTTCACGTTTCTTCTTTTGTTCTTTTACGAATTCCGGCGGATTGATAAAATCACGCATATACGGACGATTGACTCTGAGCATACCTGGCTCAACGTTACGGTTTTCGTCCGCAACGACTGGTTCAATCTTTGTGCTTTTTTCTTGGTACGGGCTATAACGATCTATTAAGTTTTCTAAGCTTAGACATGTATCGATGAACTCTTCGACGCGATCTAACCCATAACGATCAATATAACGACGGATACGAGTCGCGTGATTCGCCATTTGGTCCATCATCTTGCGATTGGTTTTTCCAAACCAAACATTGTTTTTAAAGAAATCACAGTGGCCATACACGTGGGCCATGACTAATTTTTGGTCCATCATCATATTGCCTTCCATTAAGTAGGCATAACAAGGATCCGTGTTGATAACCATTTCGTAAATTTTTGATAAGCCGTATTCGTAACTTTTGGAAAGATGTTCGTACTCCATACCGAATTTCCAGTGTGGATATCTCACGGGAAAACCGCCAAATGCGGCAAACTGATTGATTTGATCATATGTGATCAATTCAAAAATAGTTTCGAAGCAGTCTAAACCAGCGTCTTTGGCAATTTGACAGATTTTCTTTCTTTCTGCTTCTAATTCGGGAGTTAAGTTAGCCATCTATTTTCCTTTTCCTAAAAAGTCCTTAATTGAATCTAAGATCTTGTCTCGGTTTTCGATCTGACTTAGAAGCACTTGTTCACTTTCTGGAAATTCTTTCTGTAAATCTTTTAAAAATTGGCCGGATCCGTACTTACTTTCAACCTGGCCGTAACAAAATGCATTCGTGTTCGGTATGAAGAATTCACGAATCAATTTTATACACAACCGCGTATCTTCACCACTCCAGTTATCACCGTCACTGAAATGAAAGGGATAAATATTCCACTCATTTGGTGGATAGTCAGTTTCGATAATCTGTTGAGCTAATTTATAAGCAGAACTGATTAAGGTACCACCCGACTCACTGGTTCTAAAAAATGTATTTTCATCCACTTCCTTGGCGGCCGCATCGTGTATAATGAAGCGGGTTTCAAGGCCCTTGTAATGTTTTTTGAGCCAAGTGTTGATCCAAAAGCTCTCTAATCGAACGATTTCTTTTTGTTCGTCACCCATAGATCCAGAAACGTCCATCATATAAATGACTACGGCTTTGGTTTGAGGCTGAATAATTTTTTTGAAAGTCTTGTACCTAAAATCGCGACGGATCGGAACGATCTTTGGGTCTACAGGGTCGTAGTAACCACTCGAGATCATTCGTTTCAACGCTTGCTTGTAGGTATTTTTAAACTGACGAAGACCTTCTGGCCCAACCGGAGCTAAACCATTATATTTAGTCTTAACGGTATCGATATTTTTATTACCCTTAGGCTCAATGCGGGGTAACTGCAACTTCTCGCCAAGAATGTCCGCTAATTCGTCTAAGGATAACTCAACTTCAACTAAGTGTTCGCCTGGTTTGTCGCCCGCAGCGCCCTGACCCTGGCCAGGATCACCGACATCTTCGCCTTGTTGGCCGTCACCTTGACCGACGCCACCCTGCTGTTTAGCGCCGTAACGGAAATTAGGAATATCAATAGACGGCAGCGGGATCTTTACGAACTCGTCTTCTCGCTTGCCTATCATTTCACCTTGCGAGACATATTTCTTAAAGTTCTCTTTAACTTTACCTTTAACTATATCTCGAAACCGTGAATGATCTTCTTTAATTGACATGTTTCCTACTTATTCTTTACGTCTCCTCGAGCAAAGATACTTGCTACGTAATGTAACACATCTGTCGCCGAGATTTCATCGTAACCAAAATCTTTGATTAGACGAGATTTAACAATTTCAATTTTTTCTTGTGTGTCTTTATCAACTACTGAGCTCACTAAGCTTGTTAACTTGATGCTGTCCTTTTGATCTTCGAACAATTTCAATTCTAACGCTTTATGAAGACGTTCATTCATTTTGTAATTAAACTTTTTGCCTTCAAGTGAAAGAGCACCGATGTAATTCATGATCTCGCGACGGAAATCGTCTTTGCGTGATTCAGGAATTTCGATTTTCTCTTCGATTGATCTCATTAAACGCTCGTCCGCTTCCTCGTCCATGCCAGTGAATTGATTACGCACACGTTCTTTCTGAGTGAAAGCTTTTACGTTATCGATATAGTTGGCGCACAGGCGTTGAAGAGCGCTTTCATCCGCGCTAATCGCACGTTGAACTTCACCTTTAATGATCTCCTCGTATTCTTGCTTAACAACACCAATTAATTCACGGTAATCCGATTTTAACTCTTCGTTGGAAATCAAAGAGTGATTCTTTAAACCATTTTCTAGTTCAATTAAAACCATGAATGGATTCACAGAACCTTTATTGTTTTGCTGAGCATTTACAATCGCGTTTGATAACTTATCCTGAATGTAACGAGGTGAAATACCTTCTAGACCTTCACGAACTGTTTCTTTACGCAATTCTTTAACATTATCTTCCGTGTAATTTGGTAAAGTTTTACCATTATATAGTTTCAATTTTTGCAAACGAGTTAAGTTTGCTTTCTTCGGTTTTTCTAGACGAGTTAGAATCGCCCACATTGCGGCCATCTCGATCGTGTGTGGCGCAATCGAAATCCCTCTTAGGCGCTGGGAATTAAAATCTTTTTTGTAGATGTTAATTTCTTCTTTCCAACGAGTGATATAAGGAATATCGATCTTAACTGTTCTATCACGAAGGGCTTCCATGAATTCGTTATCTTGTAAGCGACGATACTCAGGTTCATTCGTGTGACCAATGATCACTTCATCAATGTAGGTTTGCGCAAATTTCTTTGGCTTCACGCGATGCTCTTGCGAAGCACCTAACAAGTCATACAAAAACGCTACGTCAAGTTTTAGAACTTCTACGAATTCGATCATCCCACGATTAGCCACGTTGAACTCACCATCAAAGTTGAAAGCACGTGGATCAGAGTCTGATCCATATTCCGCGATCTTACGGTAATTGATATCACCAGTTAATTCGGTAGAATCTTGATTTTTCTCATCTTTCGGTTGGAAAGTTCCAATACCAATACGATCTGCTTCTGAAAGGAACATTCGGCGTACGCGAACGTGCGAGAAGACTTTCATGATATCGCCTTGATATTTATCCATTAAGCTTTTGAAGATGAAACGTGATGGAGGTGATAGTTCACCTTCGATCTTCATGCGGTACTCGCCGTCTTGTCCGCGATTAATTTCATCACACAATTGAGCGCGCATTTCTTCTGGAATCAACAATAGCGGCTCTTCGTGCATTGGACTCGCAAATACGCGAACGCCTTTACCAAGTAAGCCATCTAATTCTTCTTTTTCATCAATCCATTCAAATGTGTACAAAGCACCTTTATCTGTTTTTGAATACGCTTCTAATCCTTTTTTCAACATACGGCAGACTGTAGATTTAGCAGATCCCACCGGACCGTGTAGAAGAATAACACGTTTTTCTGTTCCGTATCCAAGAGCCGCGGCTTTCAAAACATTTACTAACTTCATCAACATGATATCTAATCCGAAGACAGCGTCCTTACCGTTATTTGCAGTATCGTCGAAGAATTTATAGCGAACGACTTCTTTTTTGAAATCGATATATTTTTCACTGCCCGATTCAACGATCATGTCGTACATGCGTTGAAAGGCATTGCGAGTAATTTTTGGATTTTCTTTTACCATCTTTAGGTATTCGTCCAGAGTCCCCGACCAGTGCATCTTTGACGTCTGGCTCGTGTTTTTCCAATTTTGAACTATTGAACTAAAATTGATAGTGTCGCTCATAAATCACTCCCTGGATTCAAATGAACAACAGAAAGCCATTGATTCAATGGCTTCTGGTGGTTCTATACTTAGATTATGCCAAACTTGATTTAGGTTAGTAATTGATAAATGAAATTTCACAATTATTTGATTTTAGCTAACCCTTGGTCGAGTCTAAATGAGACTTTTATCTTTTGTATAACTTTGACTTATGTAACTGAAATCGTTTTTAAATTGAATATATGGGACATAATTCGCCAGTGTGGTCGCCGACCGCAGTTTTTTTCGCGCAATTTCTAGCTACTTTATTAATAGGCTTCGTACTTCCACTTGGGATCGCGTTTCAGTCGTGGCGAAAAACCGATCTCGTAAAAATTCCATTTGCGCAAGGTGCAGTTCTAGCGGCGCTCAGTTTGTTTTTTATGTTCATATTTCCACTTCCCGTAATTGGGATGGGGATCGCTTATCTTGGATCTAAGCCAGAAGCTTCGTTCGGGATAACGGTGGGTTGGGCAACGGTGGCCATTATTTATTGGCCTGCCATGAAATGGTTATTTGAATATTTGAAAAAAAGAAAGCGATAATATTTGTAGTTATCTTATCTCTTGAACTTGGTAACCAGTTGGCAATTCAGCAACGAAAAGCTCTGGAGTCATTTCTTTAGGTTCCGGGGCCTTAAAGAACCACGTGATTTCCACAGTAGGCGAAGATATTTTAATTAATTTCGCGCCTTCTTTCCTGTTTAACCACTCTACTTTTGAAACGCCACCATCACACACACTTACAACTTTATTCGCATCGAACTGACATTTCCAACCACGAATCGGCTCGTCATAAGCAATAGAATATAAAGCCGATGGCGGGATAGGAATATTAAATGTTTTTGCCAAACTACGATCATTTAACAGACCTTTGAAAATTTTCTTTTGAGGATAAATCACGGCAATAAACTCACCTGGGCTCATCACTAGTGATCCAACTTGGTAGCCAAGCGTCGCTGATGCTTCCATACGTAGTCTTTGATTTTTCACCGCGACCAAATCGATGGTCACTTGATTTGTTTTGTTTTTACGAAGATCACGAATATTGGCCTTAGTTTCCCAAGAAAATGGGGTCCCAACAGCTTCGTTATTACCAACAGAACCTGCGCCATCCTTCTTCATTTTCATCGCGCAGCTGATGTTTATCAGCGGCAAAACTAAAATCAAAATTGAAAACCATTTAATCATGCTTCAAAGGATACTCGGCAATAGACATTTTTAACAAGGAAAAAGAACCAATTTGTCCATATAATGAACCTACTTACATAGAAATTTTGATGGAGACGCCGCAATCGTTTTTTTGAATAATTGATTAAAGTGTTTCAAGTCATTAAATCCCATATTGTGGGACAAATTGATAATCTTATCTTTTTCCACATGTAGCAAAAACATCGCCTCAAACATTCGTTTTTTATTTCGATATTCTATAGGCGAGACCCCGTAGCTTTTTTTAAAATATCTAATAAGCCATTCTTTAGATATTCCGATTTCACTGGCATATTCCGCCAAAGCCCTATTTAACTTAAACTCGCCATCTAATAGCTGTTTTAGCTTTTTTGCATATGGGTTAACACTGGAACTACTTAAAGTTTTAGCATTATGTGACTTCTGAACTAACTCGTGAATCCATTGTGGTGAAACAGTTTCGGGAATATCATTCAAAGGATAAATTGTCATATTTTTGGGAAAAGATTCTGGATAGGAATGCTTATTAGAATAACAGAACCAATTAAAATTTCCACATTGTACGGACCACGTAATTACAGCATGAGGCGGAACAAGCAAACCCACCTTTCCTTCTACGGTAATACAATTTTCACCTAGCGAAATAGTCACTGCATTTTCGGGAATATCAGAAAAAATAAAACTCCAAAAACCACCATAGACATCCGTCAGCCTATAGTCAGGACCATAGAATTTTTGGCGATCAAAAAAAACTTCATGATCCGACAAAAAATTAAATTCATGCGTATAACTATCTGTAGTTACTTTCATAAAGTCATTAAATCTAGGTTTGCAAATCAATGTCAATATCCACCTAGTTCATTGCCATTAGAATATTGAAACTGTAATCATGAAAACGCTATTAGAATCTTGGATCCAACTTGCAACGCGGGCCCCAAGCGGAGACAACAGTCAACCCTGGGATTTCACATTTGGTCCCAGCCATTTTAATATAACAATAAACAAAGACCGAGCTCGTCATTTCTTAGATCAAGAAATGTCAGCGACATGGATCAGTATAGGATGCCTTTGCGAAAACCTTGAACGTAGTGCTTCTTTCTTCGGTTTTAAATGCACACTTACTCTAAATAGGGATCATTCAGCTACTGTCAAATATCAAACGGTCGAGCCACAATCCGATTCCAACATCACGGACCTGATCACAAGGCGACAAACATTCCGTGGTAAATTGGACAAAGTAAATATTGATCTAAATGCATTCAATCTGGAGTTTCCTACCCAAGATGGTACGTCTGAATTTTTCTGGAGACATGTCTCGACAGTTTCCAAAAAACTAATTTGGAAATGGAGCTGGCTGGAATCCATTTTATGGCTAAAAACTTCGCTCATGGCCGATTTCACTAAATGGCTACACAAAAATGGCGAAAATCACGAATACGGCATTACCTTAGAGAGTCAGCAAATATCTAAAATGGATCAAATTTCGCTTATGCTCTTCAAAAAAATACCTGGGCTAATAATGACTGTGCCCGGTTGGTTCTTCCAATTAAAAACGTATTTTCGCCTAAAGTTTCTAATTGAAAGCTCGGCGGGTCTCCTGTGTTTGTCGGGTATATTTCAAAATTATCGCGACTATTTTTATGCGGGAAAAGAAATTCAACGAATGTGGCTTTACCTTACCAAACACGACATAAAAACTCAGCCGTTAGCAATTCAATCGTTGTTTCTGAATTTTGCGCATACTGATTCCGTTAAAAATGCACTCACTGAAAATCAAATAATGAAAATCAAATCGTTAAAGAAAAAAACGCAAACGGACTTGGACATTCCCCAGGATCTGATTTTTATGTTGAGATACGGAACGACAGAGCAATCCCTTCCTTTGTTACCAAGGAAAAAGATTGCCGCCACTATTTAATATTTTTCTATTTGCCGAGACTTGCTGGTGCGCGCTCTGGCACCGCTTGATTTTCAATAGCTAGAATTTTTTGTTCTAGTTCTTTAGCCTTCTTTTTATCGATTTCTAAATCGAAAGCTTTCTTATACATAGTCTTCGCTTTATCAACCATGGATAGATCGCGATAAATATCACCTAAATGTTCGGCAATAATACTTACTGTAGGTTGAAATTTGCTTGCCGCTTCCAGAAACTTTAGAGCTTCCTTTTTATTGCCGCGTTTAAACAAAATCCATCCTAATGTATCTAATATATAGCCATCTTCTGGATCTAACGTAACCGCACGGCGAGCTAGCTTTTCCGCTTCATCCATGTTTTTGTCCATTTCGGCCCATGTGAAAGCTAAATAATTTAAACCCTGTGAATGATTTGGATCTAGTTCAATCACCTTTTGCATATTCGCGATTACTTTTTCTTTATCACCGGTGCGGTCATAAATAGTTCCGTAATAGAAGTGCAGTTGTGCATTGTCAGGGAATTTTTCTAAACCCGCGGCCAAAACTTCAAGAGCCTTTTTATAATTTTTATCCTCATCTAAAAGCGATGCATACATCGCATAGATTTGCGGATAATCCTTTTTGCTCTCGTACGCTTTTGCCATAACAGTAATTGCTTTATCTAACTGACCAATATTTTTTAGCAGATAGCCCGCATGAACCATCGCTTCGCCATAGAATGGACTCGATGGCTGGATTTTTAAGTAATGGTTGACCGCCATTTCGTCTTTCTTAATCTCTTCGTAAACTGCTGCCAGATAGAAGCGAATTTTATCTGATTCGGGCGCCATTCTTAGAATCTCTTCTAATTTAGCGATCGCCTTATCGAACATTTTCTTTTCGATAAGGATTAATGCCATACGGACTTTAATTGCTAATGGATCGTCGGCTTGCGCTTCTAGAACTTCTAATTGCTCAAACGCCTCATCGAATTTCTGTTGTTCGATGTACATTTGTGACAAAATTTCTGCCACTTTAGCGTTAGGGCCTTTATTCTTTTGAAATGCTTGATAAACAGCCATTGCCTTAGCGTCTTGCTTTTGGTTTTTGTATAATGATCCCAGGGCAATCACCGCATCCACAAAATCAGGCTTAATTTCACTCGATTTCTTGTAGCTTTGTTCTGCTAACTTGAAATTTTTTTCTGCGTTTTCTTCTTCGCGAATTCGGCCAATATAGTAGTAAATTAAGTGCTTGTTAGTGTAGTCTGGCAAAGTCAATACTTTTTCAAACAATTTTACAGCTTTGTCATATTGTTGAGTTTCTGAATACACAGCCGCTAAGTAAATATTAGCTTCATAATATTCTGGGTATTTATTTAAAACATATTCATATTGTTCGATGGCTTGAGGATACGAACGGATTGTCGTGAACAAACCCGCAAGCAATAATCGAGCATCTTTGTTGCTTTCATTTTTCTGGATCACAATTTTAACTTGTTCGATGGCTTTGTTAATTTGCCCTAATTTTAGATATTCTTTTGCTAATCGAGTTCTTACACTTGCTGACTCTGTGTCATAAACTAAAACTGTTTGAAACGATTCAACTGCTTTTTGAGCTTGGCCTTCCAATGAGTAGGCTTCACCTAATGAGTAATGATAGTCGGCTTGGGTGCGCAAGTAGAATGGATCCATTTTATCTGATTCACTTAACATCGCCGGTGGCGTGAATTGCTTTGGCGCCACATTGCCATCTCGATATGACGACTCTTTGTAATAATGACCATCTGGATCACTGCTTACGGTTCTTGCTGAACTTCCCTTGTGTGCACAACTAGAGATCAAAACCGCTAAGCTTAGGATTGTTGTCTCTAGAACTCGCTTAAACATGTAGCACCTCTGTGAGACACTTCGGCGCCAGTGAGACATTGCTTGAATGAAATGGGAAAAAATAGACCTATGTCGCTGGATCTAATTCTGGGGCTTTTGACAGATCAATTTTTACTTCGACTTCGGCCTTTTGCGAAGACATTGGAGACTCGGAATTTGGCGACAATTGCACGCGATAGGTGTCTCTGCCGTCTTGAATAACTTGAAAACGATACGGCTTACCCGATGAGTCTTCACCTAAGATTATGTCCGAGGAGCTGCTTTCTGAGGCTATACCTCGGGCCTGCGGGGCCTTTTTCTCGACATTTTTTAACAGAAAAATCTGAGCGGCTTGGTAGGCCAAAATCTCGGCCTTAATCTGATCCGATGAAATTTTTTCCGAGCCAAAAATATGCCTTGAATAACTGCCATAACTCACTAGAGTTAGAACAATCAAAGTTAACAGGGTTACCAGATCACTTCCTGTAAGTTGCTGATTTTCATTGTTTTTCACGAAACAATCTCCGAATAGTTGAGGCGACTCTTCTATTTCGGATGAACGTCCATAAGACTTTAGCCCGAGATCAAAAATAAATTAAAAAAATCTAGATTTTTCTAACCCAAAAGCTGTTAAAAACGGTCCCTATTAAAGGTTATTGCGGCGCATATGTGACTTTTTTTTCAACATAGCTTGACAGCCCTATGCAGCACGGCTAGTTTGCGCCTTGTCATACAAACCTACCTATCAATTTGATTTGAAGGGGTTTTTCCAAGGGAGGCAAAAATGATTAATCAAAACGATACAACCCAGGCGCATCAACAAGCACCGATGACCACGTCAACTTTAGGGTTATCTAAGCCAAACTCAAAAGTTAAAATCATCAAAAGATACCAAAATCGTAAGTTATACGACACACAACAAAGTTGTTATGTTACTTTAGACGATATCGCTAAAATGATCCGCACAAATGAAGAAGTGATGGTTATCGATAATAAGTCAAAAAACGATATCACAGCAGCTACTTTGACTCAGATCATTTTTGAAGCTGAGAAAAAGTCGGCGCAATATGCTCCACTTTTCACTCTTCGCGAAATCATTCAAAATGCAAATGGCAGCATTTCTAGCTACCTAGCAAAATTAGGTGCGTTTCCTCAGGATTACATGACGAAACAAGCTCAGAACCAACAATTAATTGAAAAGTTGGCTACTGAAGAAATCAAAAATAACCTAGAAAACAGAATTGTGAATGCAGCGACTCGCTACAATCCAGATACAACTGTAAAAATCGCAGCAGAAAAAGCGACAGTTCTATCAGGTGCTTCTCAAGAAGAAGAAACTCCAAATTTACCGACTCACAATCCTAACTTGAACCAACTTCCACATTCTAGCTAGTAGCTAGAATGCAAAGAGCAAACTAGCTAATCGCTAGTCTGGTTCTGGTTGTTGAAAATTAAGATGTTTGAAAAGAGGGCCTATCCAGGTCCTTTTTTTTGTCCAGATTTCTTGAGGAGTGCAAAAACTCCAATGAAGTCCTTCCCTAAAGTACTAGGCCTCTATTTCTAGATTGATTCTACCGACCAACATGGAAAGCTAGAGAGACCTTATGTTTACAAAAAATAAAGATGATAAATCTATCGTTTATGACATCACCGACGAAGTAACGCTTGAATTAGCCGAAGCCATTGCCGCCGATGCCAAACAAGAAATTGAAGCCAACTCTAAACTAGAAGCGATGATATTTAATTCGGGAAGTCAGCATATGGCTTACAAAGGTTTTAAAGTCATAAGCCAACTCGCAGTTTCTAGTAAAAAACCCAAGTTTCAGATGTATTTATTGTCTGAAGTAAAGGCGACCTTATCACTGGTTCGATCTGAAGGTTTGGATATGATTTTGAAACCAATCGAAGCGATCACCGAAGTCCCTCAGAAAGCGGGTTCCAAGCCTACAAAGGCGCCGACTAAATTAGACGTTTCATTTATCAATCCATTTATCGAAGGCGCAGTTAAGACATTAGATATCCAATGCCAAGTAGCGGTTACAATTGATAAGCCTCTCTTGAAAGCCAAAGAAACTAAGCTACCCAATATAGACATTTTGGGAGTGATTGGAATTACCAGTAAGGCATTCAACGGTAATATTTCGATTTGTTTTCCAGAAAAAGTATTTCTTTTTATCATGTCTAAAATGTTGAGCGAAGACTATAAAGAGATCACCAAAGACCTCGAAGACGGTGCCGGAGAAATTTTGAATATGATTTTCGGTCATGCGAAACGAGTACTTAACGAAAATGGTCATTCTTTCGAAAAGGCCATTCCAGCCATCGTACGTGCAAAAGATTTATCGGTTTCCCACTTGAACGATCAAGGCTCTATTATTCTTCCATTTAAATCAGAAGCGGGTGAGTTTTATATGGAAATTAGCATGAATAACGGATAACGGCGACGTCTAGAACTGTCGCCAATTAATAAATTTAGTTTTTCCCGAGCGAATTTCGATTTCTTTTTCAAGAACACTGTTCCCAGTAGTTTCTGTATAGCGATTTTGTGTGTTTAGTCGGACTTTATACTTTCCTGGTTTTACGCGGATGCGAACCATTTGGAATTCTTTCGGTAAAAATGACCATTGCCGCAAATCCGCACGATCCGACGCGTGCATGGCCACTGCGGCTACAAAACCTAACAATTCGTTCTTTTGACGAATTTGATCTGCGGCCACTTCCTTAGCGACAACACCACCCAAACGACGGGCCACTAATGACCCCTGATCTTCAATCAAAGTACGAATAGCGGCATCATCCACACTGTATACAAATTCAGTCTGAGCATTATAATGAGCTCCATTTTTCTCTACAGGTTCAACACTCACTCGTGCATTCCTGCTTTCCGCAGGAACTGATCTAAGAATTGGAAAACGTGGACTTTGAGGATTAAAATCTTTTCGAGCGCCCCAACCATTTTGAAAAATTACAATTACCTCACCTTGCGATTTATCATACCAAGATGGGTCTTCCTTTACCTGTGGGAATTCGGCTTTGAGTTTTTTGTAATCGTCCACTCGTTGTGATTTTTTCGCAGTGCGAACCAAGTCATCATCAATTGTGCCAATATTTTTATCGATTTTGTATGCGTCCTTATAGGCAATATAGGCGTCGTCATATTTTCCATCGGCTTCCCAAATCATTGCTGATAAATAGGTCGCAAAAGAATTCATTTCAAAATTCTTTTTTTCTTCTTGCCGGTACGTCTGATATTTTTGATTAATTCGACGAGTTTCCACTAGGGCCGAGTCCAGATCATTCAACTCTAAAAAATTCAAAGCCAAGAATGCATTTACAAAAATCTTTTCAAATGTATCGCCTTTGTATTGAACCATTTCTTCATTAAACAACAAAGATCCCGTCACGCGACTTACTGATTGATAATCAAATTGATCTATAAGTTTAAGGGCTTTGAAAAAATACTGGTTACTTTCTTTAAAATCACCCGCGTATTGAAGTAATGTCGCATAATCTAAAACATAGATTAGTTGGTCATCACCTTCTTGATCCGCTAAAACTTTTAATTGAGATGTTGCTTCAGAAATTTGGCCAGATTCTACCAATTGGCGGCTTTTAAAAACTTTGCTTTGATAGGTAGCACAGCCTGCAAGGAGCAAACAAACAACTAGTACCGAAACTTTCAAAGCAAATTTGATTCTATCCATATAGTTGTTTGTTTTTCAGAGATTTCTATTGATTATAGTCCAACAGATTTCTTTTTAAATTGTTTACGCATTTGTTTGTAATTTGACCAAACCATTTTAGAAGTTTTGAGGTTAGTCAAATTCATGGTCATTTTGTAGTACACAGTTTTGTCTTTTCCTACTTCCTGGACGATAGAGTCCATTCGACCATTTACGATGAAATCCGCACCGATCTGGCCGCCAGGTCCCTTTTTTGATTCTTCTGAAACAACTCCAGAATTTTGGTAGTCATATTCATCTTTGATATCTTGACGAGCTTCTTTATCAATAAATTCCACGCGACCCGAATTCATTAATTCTACACGAAACATATCCATAATGCTTTGAGTATCAATATGCTCGCTCGTTTTATTTTGTAATTGAGTGACCATAACCACAGGAGGTGTCTTCGCATTAGCTATAGATGGGTGGTTTACCAAACTTGCAACCAAGTCTTTAACTGCATTTTGCATATCAGTTTCCGACCATTGATCATTTAATAAGTTTTCTCTTTGAACATCGTCATACTGACCTTTTACGAAGGCTTTAGGCCCACACTGAGTGATAAACATTGATAGCGCGAATAAAACTAGAATACTAATTTTCATATTTTGCTCCTTGATGAAAAGTCTATAGGGATTCCGGGGTTATGACAACCAAGGCATTGACTCAATGATTAACGGATGGTGCAAATAAGCAACATTTGATTTAAATCAAAAATACTGTTTCAAAACATTGGATTTTAGTCTTGGGATCTATTTAGGAACAACTGAATAACCGCGATAATCAGTTTCTTGTTCCTTCTCGGGAGTTTCATCCACGTGACGATAAGATTTGATCTTATAATCTGAGTCTAGGTTCACAATCCAGCCTTCTTTACGCGCTTTAGCTACAAATTCTTTTGCTAAACGACGACGTTCTTCTTCTTTTGCCTTCGCATTCTCTCGATCTTGAATAACTGAATTATACACTATAGAACGTGGGTCTGTTGCTGGTTTCTTAAATTCATTCGTGCGCCCCAACTCTTGGGCTAACTGACGTTCCCGCATACCATTTTCAATTTCAACGATCGGTTCATCTGACGCGCGTTGAGCGATTGGTTGCGAAGGCCCTGTATCATGACTGGCTTTCAAATTAGCCACTAATGCTTTTAAACGATCTGTTTCCATTTTATCTGAAACACTTTTTAGATGATCATTTACTTTATCTAAATCTGTTGTTTTGTGAGTAGACGAAAAGTCAGCCTGGCCCTCTACCCGTTCGCTTGGTAAATTTAAATGATCTTCAGAAATAACAAATACGCCAAATAATGCCGACGAAGCTAAAAAAAATAGCCCAATTAAATAGGCAAAATGGCTCTTATTGTCTTTGGATTTTTGCGCCCTCATCTGACCTCTAGTCTATCATATCTTGTTCGACGCTTTAGAATTTTTCTTAAATGTAATTACTCAATCTCAAAATGAGACTAGTTCATATTCAAAATGACTTTTAAGAGGAAATTACCTTCTTTAAACGTTCGACCTTCTCCCGCAGTGTTGGTGGCCTTGAAGTCTTGATTGTCAAAGTAGGCACCTAGTCCTAACCGAGATTTTTCTTTTAAAATATATTGGTAGCCCAGCTGGTAGCGCATTTGCGACGATATGCCCTTTGCTGCGAAAATGCCCATTTCTAAATTAAGTGAAATCTGATTTCTTGGATTAAAATCAAACTTGTAACCAACTCCTAACCCAGCTAGCCCAGCTTGCAAACGAGTTTGAGTAGATTTATGAAGAAAATCAACAAGCTTACCAAAACCAAACGGCATCAGCTTGGATTTGCCGAATTGAAATGAGTATCCTAAAATGCCGTTAAAATCAGAAAAAGAAATGCTATTTTCCCCGCTCGAAACCAGTGCCGTCGAGTAGCCGATACCAAGTTGAAATTGCTTCCATACCGGTCTGGATAGAACATTAGCGGTTATAGCGATACCACTTGACGAGGCACTCACATCCCCCGCAGTAAACGCTAAACTTTTCGTTCCCAAACCAAATGACATTGAGTCAAAATATCCCGGATCTTTACTGAGATTGTCTTTCTTCTGTTCGGTATCCTTTTTCTGCAAACGAATATTTTGAAGAGACATTGCGAACTCGACAGAGTTTACATTATATCTATTAACCCGGCCGAAAGTAT
>DDVI01000092.1 GCA_002345205.1 Bdellovibrionaceae bacterium UBA2316
GCTCTTCCGATCTCTGAAAGCGCGAGTATTAAAATGAACAAAGCCTGCTTAAGCATATAATCAGATTAAGTAAGAGAGTCACCTTGAGCAATCGATTCCATTAAAATTAACGAAATGAAGGCATTATTGGTTAATTTTGCCTTCGAGACTTGACACTAGTTATAAAAAAAACATAATTGTTTGGTTTCCAGGAGAGTTGCATGTCTAGTCAGCAAGATTATTACCAAACATTGGGCGTGGCCCGTGATGCCGATGCCGATACCATTAAAAAAGCGTATCGTAAATTAGCTATGCAATATCATCCCGATCGTAATCCTGGAGATAAGGCTGCCGAAGATAAATTCAAAGAGGCTGCCGAAGCCTATGATGTTTTAAGTAACTCCGAAAAGCGTTCTCAGTACGATCGTTTCGGGCATGCGGCATTTAAACAGTCTGGTGGCCGAGGTTTTCAGGGTGGGTTTGACAGCGCTGAAGACATTTTCTCGAGCTTTGGCGATATTTTTGGCGACTTATTTGGTGGTGGTATGGGCGGTCAAAAACGCTCGAGCCGATCACGTACCGAGCCTCGTAAAGGCGCTGATTTAAGATATTTATGCGAAATTTCACTCAAAGACATCATCACAGGTTTAGAAAAAGAAATCGAATTCGAAACCGAAGAAAATTGCAAAGACTGCAATGGCTCAGGTGCTGAAAAGGGGTCGCACGTTGAAACCTGCTCTATGTGCGGCGGTCAAGGGCAAGTCGTTACTCGCCAAGGTTTCTTTTCAATGCAGACGGCCTGTCCACAGTGTCGTGGTGAAGGACAAACTATTAAAAAACCGTGTCGCACGTGTAAAGGTGCCGGTCGCACCGAAAAATCAAAGCGTATCCAAGTTACCATCCCAGCCGGTGTTGATACAGGTACTCGCCTAAGAATTGCCGGCGAAGGCGAAGGCGGTTACCGCGGCGGCCCAGCTGGTGATCTGTACGTTGAAATTCGTGTCAAAGACGATGAAAAATACGAACGCCACGGCAGCGATTTACACACCATGCTTAAAGTGCCTTATGTTCAAATGTTATTAGGTGGAACAATCCAGGTTTCAACGTTAACTTCAGATGAAAAACTTGAAATTCCAAAAGCGTCTCAGCCGGGTTCGCAAGTGAAATTAGCAGGTCATGGTTTCCCATCACTGCGTTCGCAGCGTCGTGGTGATTTGTTCTTTCATTTAGAGGCCGAATATCCAAAAAAAATCTCTGGCGAAGAAGAAAAACTGTTGAAGGAAATAGCTAAACTTTACAAACTGGATGAAGCTGACCCTAAATCAGGATTTTTTGGTAAAAAGAAATAACATGATGGACGATAGAGCCAATGTTTTAGACCCAGCGTCTGAGTTAGCTCAGATTTTGGCTAACGACCCAAAAGAGCTCAATCAACCCGAACTCAATCGGGGTAATTCCATTATTTTAATATACAGCGACGAAAACTTTGGAGCTCGATTCAGTGATTTAAATGCCTTGAGACTCAGTGTGATCAAAATGGCAATCGAGGATATCTCGGGCCGAGCTCAAATACTGGCTACGAACACGATCGGTGTTACGTTCCTAGATAATAAGCTGCAAACCTATTTAACTCCCTTTGGTGCTACTACACCCGGAACTATTGTCTATAAAGTGGGCATAAAGGACATTATAGCCTTCCAGAAATGGCGTAAAGGCGAAATGGGTACGATCTCACAAGAAGACATAAATTCAGCTATCTATCGACTTATTTACGAGTGGTCTAAACTGCTAAAATAATATTGTTTCCCCAGCTTGACGTAATTGATTTAGCACTCATTTTGGACTATGAGATTGATTCATAATTCAAGGGAGATAAAACATATGGGAAAAATTATTGGTATAGACTTAGGAACAACTAACTCGGTCGTAGCAATTATGGAAGGTGGCGAGCCTAAAGTTCTTGTGAACGAAGAAGGGGCTAGAACGACTCCCTCAGTTGTGGCCTACACTAAAGATAACGAACGCCTAGCTGGTCAGATTGCTAAACGTCAGGCCGTAACAAATCCAGAAAATACAATTTACTCAGCAAAACGTTTCATCGGTCGTCGTTACTCAGAAATTCAAGAAGAAATTAAATTAGTTCCTTACACAGTAGTTGAAAAAGGAAATGATCTTGGTTTCAAAGTTCGTGATAAAGTGATTTCTCCGGAAGAAATTGGTGCGGCGGTTTTAGCTAAACTTAAAAAAGTAGCTGAAGACTATTTAGGCCAAGAGGTAACGGAAGCGGTTATCACGGTTCCAGCGTACTTCAACGATGCGCAAAGACAGGCAACTAAAGATGCCGGTCGTATCGCCGGGCTTGAAGTTAAGCGTATCATCAACGAGCCAACTGCGGCGGCTCTAGCCTATGGTTTAGATAAAAAGAAAAATGAAAAAATCGCGATCTACGATTTCGGGGGCGGTACTTTTGATATCTCGATCCTTGAAGTGGGTGACGGTGTTGTTGAAGTTCGTTCCACAAACGGTGACACGCACTTAGGTGGTGATAACTTCGATATTCGTATCCTTGAATGGATGATCGCTGAATTTAAGAAAGATCAAGGTATCGATTTGAAAAATGATAAAATGGCGCTTCAGCGTTTGAAAGAAGCGGCAGAGAAAGCAAAGATCGACTTGTCTTCGTCTCAAGAGACAGACATCAATCTTCCATTTATCACTATGGACCAAACAGGTCCTAAGCATTTACAATTAAAATTATCTCGTTCTAAATTCGAACAAATGATCGAAGATTTGGTAACGAAATCTGTAGAACCTTGTAAGCAAGCGTTGAAAGACGCGGGCTTGAAAGCTTCTGAAATTGACGAAGTCGTTTTAGTGGGCGGTTCGACTCGTGTCCCAGCGATCCAAAAAGCAGTTAAGGACTTCTTTGGTAAAGAACCAAATCGTTCAGTGAACGTGGACGAAGTGGTTGCTATCGGTGCTGCGGTTCAAGGTGGTGTTTTAGCGGGTGATGTAAAAGACGTTCTTTTATTAGACGTAAACCCTCTTTCACTGGGTATCGAAACTCTGGGCGGTGTTATGACTCCGCTGATCGAAAAGAATACTACAATTCCAACTAAGAAATCGCAAATCTTCTCGACAGCTGCAGATAACCAACCGGGTGTTGAAATTCACGTAGTTCAAGGTGAACGTAAGATGGCTACAGATAATAAATCTTTAGGCCGTTTCGAGTTAACGGGTATTCCGTCGGCTCCACGTGGTGTGCCTCAGATTGAAGTAACATTTGATATCGATGCGAATGGTATCTTGAACGTATCAGCGAAAGATATGGCCAGCGGTAAAACTCAACAGATCAAAATCACGGCGCAAAGTGGTTTATCTGAAGAAGAAATCAAAAAGGCAATTAACGAAGCTGAATTACGTGCCGAAGAAGATAAACAAAAACTGGAAGCTGCGAAAAACCGTAACGATCTAGAAAATCTTGTTTACCAAACAGAAAAACTAGTTAAAGACAGCGGCGCAAAAATTCCAGACGGTGAGAAGAAAACTTTAGAAACTTTAATGGCAGATGCTAAGAAAGTTCTAGATAATAAATCAGCTACTGGTGACGAGTTAAAAGCTCAATTCACTAAGTTGCAAGAAGCGTCTCATAAGTTATCATCTGAAATGTACAAAAATGCGGGCGGAGCTCCGGGGGCGCAGGGCTCAGCTCCAGGCGGCGAACAAACAGCGGATGCTGGTGCTAAAAAAGAAGGCGACGACGTTATCGACGCTGACTACAAAGACGTTAACTAAGCTGTTAATACAATTCAAAATGAAAAAGGCTGGTATTTCTACCAGCCTTTTTTTATTTTAATACCGAAATTCATGCTGGCGCCTTTTGGCGGTTTACAGTTTGCCGGATTCGATTTTAGTTTTTAATTCAGCTAGGCGTTTTACGTAGCGGTGGGTGCGGACTTTTTCGTCTTTAGGAAGTTCTGTCGATTGTAGGGCTTGGGTGATTCTTTCTATTGATTCCTTTTTTAAGCCCTTGTTCGCTTCGATTTCAGAAACCAGGTATATGGCTCTTAGTTGGTTGTCACCGTAGGAATAGTTTAATGCGTTTTGTGCGTATTTAAGAGCCTTGTCCCATTCTTTTAAATCTTTTAAAACGCTAGCGTAGTTATAGTGGAATGTAAATTCTTTTGGGTAAACGTCGATTAGTTTTTCGTATTCGGCTTTAGCGCCCTTGATATCACCAGATTTGTAAACAGAGTACACGCGTTCTAAATTGTACCCGCGATTTGTTTTTGGGTTTTGTTTATATTCGGAAATCAATTTTGAATATTCTTGGGCTACGTGTGAGTGGGCTTTTTTTTCGTTGTCGGCTTGGCCTAGTTTTTCAAAGGACATCGCGCGAAGGACGTTTAAATCTACGCGAGTGAATGAGCCAAGGTCCAAATGCTTTTTAGCCAAGCCCGCATCGGCATGTTTAAGATTGGTTTCGTACACCCATTTTTTTAAATCTTCGTCCTTAAGTGATTCAGCAGCCGAGCTTATTAGCTCTAGCTTAGAGTAGTAGATATCAGAAATTGGATACGTTTCGAAAATACTTTTCAAAAGTGGAAGCGCTGTTTTGCTGACTTCGCCTTTGTTGGCTTTAGCTTCTGCAAAGATTGGAATCATTAACAAAAGTTCTTTTTGTGCCATAGTGAGCTGAGTGTTTTGTGAGGCCATAGGAACATACGGAACAAGCGTTTCGTAGTTTTCCGTTGGAACAATCGCTTCAATGATTTCTAAAGCTAACTTGGGAGTTGGTTTTGTTTTATAAAGTTCAACTTTTTGAGACAGACTCGTATTTTTGTTTTCAGTGGCGTACTTCATCAGTTTAACAATTTGGCGTTCTGGCAATGCACCTAAAAAACGCGTGATTTCGTCACCATCAGCAGTAGCTAGAACAACAGTAGGATATCCCGTCACCGCGTATTTAGATTTTAAATCCCACGATACTTTGTCGTCGGCATCCAGTTTTAAGAGCACCATGTTTTTAGCGTGCCTGGCAAATATTGGACTGTTAAATACCGTTTCATCCAAAATATTGCACGGTGGGCACCATGTACCAAAGAAGTCAATAAACAGGGGCTTGTTGGTTTTCTTGGCTAAATCGAGAGCCATTTTCGGATCGTTAACAATGAAAATTTCTTTTTTTTCAGAGTTCGTCGCCTTTTCGGTTGCCGCCACAGCGGGACCGTTGATTTCTGCAGATGAAACTGTGATCGAGCCTTTGCTAGAGAATTCTGGTTTGATTGAAAGTTTTTTTAAGTCTTCACAGGTTACGTTCATATTTTGTGGCGCGCAGAACGTTTTTTTATCATCGCAAACATACGTTTGGACCTGGTATTCACATTTACCCTCAATTGTTACGCCTACTTCAAGTGAGCTAGGTAATAACGATGTCGGTTTTACCTCTTTTCCATCTTTTAGAATTTTCGTAGGTGCATCTAAATTGTAGTGGTGTCCTGGATTAGGCTTCACTTTTAAAATTAGGTTAGCTCCCGCTTTTTCTAAGCGCGCCGATTGCAACGATTTTCCAAATGTTTGAGAAAACGCATTTTGAGCTAAAGTCATTTGTAATAACACTAACGTTGAAAAAATAGATTTGAACATAAAACCTCTTTATAACTGTTTTGTGGCTAGGCTTATTTTTATAGAGTTCTTACTTGGGGAGCAAATGAAATGCATAAAAGTGTTGGTCAAAATCAAACTTTGCTATAGCGTTAAAGAATGGAAAAACGAACTTTGATTCAAGACATTGTTGGCAATACACCCTTGCTCTATTTACCCAGTTTAAGTAAAAAAACAGGCTGCCATATTTATGCTAAAGCCGAGTATTTAAATCCAGGTGGATCGGTAAAAGATCGGACTGCTTTAGGAATTATTAAGGATGCCGAAGCCCGAGGTGTATTAAAAACGGGAATGACGATCGTTGAAGGAACCGCGGGTAATACGGGAATTGGCATAGCTACTATGGCTGCGCAACGTGGTTATCGCTGTTTGATGGTGCTTCCGAATAATCAAAGTACTGAAAAATACCAAACCTTAGAGGCCTTAAACGTTGAAGTGAAAAAGGTTCCGCCATGTCCATTTGCCGATCAAAATCATTTTTATCATCAAGCCCGAAGAATTTCGGAAAGTGATCCTCAAAAATATTTTTGGGCCAATCAGTTTGAAAACATAGCTAATTTCCAAATTCATTATGAAACTACGGGGCCAGAAATTTGGCAGCAATTAAGCCACAAAGTAGATGTTTTTTGTGCCGCAGTGGGAACCGGCGGCACTTTAGCTGGGGTTTCTAAATACTTAAAAGAAAAAAATCCAAAAAGTGAAATCGTTTTATTAGATCCCATGGGATCAGGGCTGTTTGAATATATCAACAATGGGCAGATTAAATCGTCGGGAAGTTCTGTCACGGAAGGTATAGGGATCATGCGCTTAACTGAAAATTTTAAGCAAGCCAAGGTGGATAAAGCGCTCCAAATTGATGATCAGAAAATGATTACGATGCTATATTATTTAGCGAAACATGAAGGTTTATTGATCGGCACCTCGGCCGCATTGAACGTCTATGGTGCGTATCAGTTGGCGCTTAGATACCAAAATTCGGGCAAAAATATCGTTACCATATTGTGTGATAGTGCTTTGAGGTATCAATCTAAGGTATTTAACTCTGAGTGGCTTAGCGAAAAGAAACTGACTCCTGCAGAAAATTTGGATTAAATTTAATGCTAGGGGGACCTAGTATGACAACTCTACCGACAATTCCTGTAAAGCCACAGATCAAAGATAAAACGGAAATCAATTGGGATAAATACCAATCTATGTATCGTCAATCTGTTGAAAACCCTGAGCAGTTTTGGGCCGAACATGCTGAAAAGTTAACGTGGTTTAAAAAATGGAATAAAGTTAAAAACACCAGCTTTCATAAACCGGTAAGCATTAAATGGTTTGAAGGTGGTGAACTCAACGTTTCCTACAATTGTATTGATCGTCATTTGGAAATGCACGGGGACAAAGTCGCTTTTATTTGGGAACCCGATAATACTAAAAATCAAACAAAGAAAGTTACCTATAACGATCTGTCCGTGCATGTAAATAAATTTGCTAACATCTTAAAACAACAAGGCGTTAAGAAAGGCGATCGTGTCACCATCTATATGCCGATGATTTTAGAAACGGTCTATGCCATGTTAGCATGCACACGCATTGGGGCCGTTCATTCCGTTGTATTCGGTGGCTTTGCGCCAGAATCGATAGTGGATCGTATTAACAATGCGGAATCTAAATTTATTATTACTGCCGATGAAGGTTATCGTGGCGGGAAAACAATTCCGTTGAAAGCTAATATTGACCAAGCGCTTGAGAAAGTAAAAATCGTTGAGAAAGTAATTGTTATAAAACACTCCGGTGGACATGTAACGATGAGGCCGGGACGGGATATTTGGTATCATGAACAGCTTCCTAACGTGCTTGCAACCTGCGAACCCGTCGCGATGTCATCCGAGGATCCTATGTTTCTTCTTTACACATCAGGCTCGACCGGTAAACCAAAGGGTGTATTGCATACAACAGGTGGTTATCTTTTGTATGCGGCAATGACTCATAAGTTTGTTTTCGATATTAATGCAGATGATGTTTACTGGTGTACCGCCGATGTTGGTTGGGTCACCGGACATTCTTACATTGTGTACGGTCCTCTATGCAATGGAACCACGAGTGTATTGTTTGAAGGCGTTCCGAATTATCCTAATTCTTCTCGTTTGTGGGAGGTTGTAGATAAACACAAAGTTTCTGTGTTTTACACCGCTCCAACTGCGTTGAGGTCATTGATGAAAGAAGGCGAGGGACCCGTTCGTGCAACCTCAAGACAATCACTACGCGTACTTGGCAGTGTCG
This sequence comes from Bdellovibrionaceae bacterium UBA2316, assembly GCA_002345205.1. GTDB lineage: Bacteria > Bdellovibrionota > Bdellovibrionia > Bdellovibrionales > Bdellovibrionaceae > UBA2316. Next base: position 7,912 of record DDVI01000092.1, read on the forward strand.
GTGAGCCAATCAATCCTGAAGCCTGGATGTGGTACTATAAAGTAGTGGGTGATGAGCGTTGTCCCGTCGTGGATACATGGTGGCAAACAGAAACGGGTGGAATCATGATTTCACCTCTGCCGGGGGCGACGCCATTAAAACCAGGATCCGCGACTCTTCCTTTTTTTGGTGTTCAGCCTAAACTTTTAACTCCAGAGGGAGCTGAACTAAAAGGTGAAGCGGAAGGTGTGCTTGTTTTGGCTGATTCATGGCCGGGGCAGATGCGTACGGTGTATCAAGATCATGCCCGTTTTGAAGAAACTTATTTCTCAACATATACGGGTTACTATTTTACTGGCGACGGATGTCGACGAGACTCTGACGGGTACTATTGGATTACAGGTCGAGTGGATGACGTTCTTAATGTGTCTGGGCATCGGTTGGGCACAGCTGAAATTGAAAGTGCATTAGTATCACATCGTAATGTCGCTGAAGCCGCTGTTGTCGGATATCCGCATGATATCAAAGGGCAGGGGATTTATGCCTACGTTACATTAAAAGTAGGCGTGACAGCTTCAGAGGAGCTTAAAAAGGAACTTGTTCAATGGGTACGTAAGGAAATTGGACCTATTGCAACCCCGGATATTATGCAGTGGGCGCCGGGTTTACCCAAAACTCGCTCTGGAAAAATTATGAGGCGTATCTTGCGTAAAATTGCAGAAAATAGAACCGGAGAGTTAGGGGATACTTCAACTTTAGCAGATCCCTTGGTTGTAGACGATTTGGTGAAAAATAGGCAAAATTTGAAATCTTAATTCGAACAGATTTCAAATGCCAATAGTGAGTTGGTTTTTGGCTGTACTCTGTATTGGCCGTGTAGTATCAAGAAAGACATAGATTTAGGAGTAATTATGAAATCAATGAAGTCATCGTCTGAAATTTTGTTCGTGTTGTTTCTTGTGGTTCTTGGTGTTGTAAGTCGTATGATTCCACATCCTTGGAACTTTACTGCAATTGGATCTATGGCTTTGTTTTCAGGCTTTTCTATCCGTTCGAACAAATCATTAGTGTTATTAACGTTTGTGAGTTTGGTGATTTCCGATGCTCTTATCGGCTTTTATGATGGCATGGTGTATACCTACATTGGATTTGCTGTAGGGATGTTGTTATCAGTAGGTTATTTTCGTAAACAATTGGCGCTTTCGTTTGCTGGCCGTGCGATGGCTTTGACAGGCTTATCTGTAGTTTCTAGTTTTGTATTTTTCTTAATTACTAATTTCGGTGTTTGGAAAGGCTCAACATTTTACGCTCAGGACATTTCAGGTTTAATAATGAGCTACGTTGCGGGATTGCCATTTTTGTTTAACCAAGTGGCCGGCGATTTGTTTTACGCGGGAATCATTTTCGTTCTTTACGAATATTTGACAGCGCCTCAAAAAAACGCTCAAGTTACTGTTTAAATCTATCTAGGTCTTTTCTCTGCTGGGTATTCACCTAATTACCCGGTAATGTTTTTAGTCACATTATTGAAGAATCTTTGTTATAACCCCAGTAAATTTTTAACACATTGGGGTTTCTATGAAATTAGTTTTAGCTTTATTAGTGGCAGGTTCTGCTGTTTTAGCTCAAGTTCAAGGGAATATCTGGGATCAACTAGATCGTTGTGAATATTCGTGTTCAGCACGTTGTTCAAAATTAGCTACGGATTTACGTGCTAAGTTAGACAATGTAGAATCTAACTGCACAAGCAATCAACCCGTTGATCAAACGCTTTACAAAGAAGTGTATGCATTTGCGACATCTAGTTCAGGTATGTGGATGAATCCAGATCCAGCTCGCGCATTCACAGACAGCATCGTGTCTCAGCCAAACGCAAAAGTACGTTTCGCAGTATTTAAAGATGCCTACGCGTATGCGAAGTCCAGCTCAGGTCTTTGGTTAAACCCAGATCCAGCTCGTGAATTTGCAATGAAAATTTTCAACTTAAGAAATGCTCAAGCCGCATTAACCTGCTACAAAGAGGCGTATACCTATGCGAAATCTAGCTCAGGTCTTTGGTTAAATCCAGAGCCGGCTCGTGCACATGCTGAAAAAGTTTGTAAGATTTAATTTTTAGTTAAGACAATTTAATATATAAATAAAAAGCCGGACTAAACCCCCGGCTTTTTTATTTTCTTGTTCATGTCGGCTACTTTTTCAATTTGTAGCGATTTAAATTTTTCGAGTTTTGCTCGAATTGACGAGTCTGCGTTTGCAAGGATCGATACTGCAAGAATTCCCGCATTGTAGGCATTATCGATGGCGACGGTAGCGACCGGTACGCCCTTTGGCATTTGGACGATTGATAATAACGAGTCCATTCCGTGTAAATTCTTTTGGCTGATCGGTACACCAATCACAGGTAGTGTCGTTAACGAAGCGATCATGCCTGGTAAGTGGGCCGCACCACCAGCACCCGCGATGATGACTTGAAAACCGTTTTCTACAGCCGTTTGTGCAAAATCATACATTTTCTTTGGCGTGCGATGGGCTGATACGACTTCTAAATGAAATGAAACGCCGAATTCTTTTAACGCATCGGCCGCATCGTTCATGACTTTCAAATCGCTTTCGCTTCCCATAACAATGGCTACGCGTTTTGGACCAGAGGACGATATCGATTTAGTTTTTCCCATGCAGAACTCCTAAAGTTTAAAGCGATTTCTTTCTTTTTGTGCGAGTTTCAATAAGTTTTGCGCCGTTAATTCATTTGATGAGTAGTTAATGTGTCCCATTTTGCGGCCGCTGCGGTTCTGAGTTTTTCCGTACCAATATAGCGTACCGGAAAGGTCCTTCGGAATAGTCACAGATTTTTCATTTGTGCCGACTAAATTGACCATGCAGAAATGGGTTGAGCGAGACGTAATAGGTATCGATAAACCCCAATTCATCACGGACTTAAGATGCAGTGTAAATTGATCTTGAGACAAAGCATCTAACGTGTAGTGGGCAGAGTTATGCACGCGAGGCGCGGTTTCATTTACAATCAGCTCATTGCCTTTCACGAAAAATTCAAACGTCAGTGCACCGACGTAATCGATTTTCTTCATCAATGATTTTATTTTCTTTTTCATTTTTTCGAACGAACTATGGTGTATCGGTCCATATACGTAATCGCATTTACTTTGACTTTGTTTTGAAAAAACAAGGGGTGTGTGCGTCCATTGGTCTTTTTTATTTCTAAAAAAAGTAGCTGCACACTCAAAATCAAATGGAATATAGGCTTCGGCGATAAATCCAATTTTGAAGTCAGTGATAGATTGAACGACTTTTAAATGATCTTTTTTGTTTTTCACAATAAACGTGCCGTAGCCGTCATAGCCCCCAAACCGTTTTTTTAATACATATTTGTAATTGAAAAACTCGCCACTTCGATTCAGGTCATCGGTACAAGATACTTTTAGAAACGCTGACGTTTCAATGCTATGGGTTTCAAGCAGAGTCTTTTGTGAAAAACGATCCTGAAAGGTTTTGATATCGTTTAAACTTGGAAAAATTTGCAATTGTTTAGGCGCCACTTTTTGAATTAAATTTACGTCCGCAAACTCACTTTCAAACGTCAAGACGGATACGGTTTTTAAGAACGTGCTAAGGTCTTTAGGATCGCTTGGGTTGCCTTTAACCCAATGACTGGTTACTTGAGCGGCAGGGTCGTTTTCGTTATCTGATAAAACCCAAGTTTCGATACCTAGGTTCTGTCCCTTTTCGACTAAAAACCGCGCTAGTTGTCCACCACCCAAAATTCCGATAGTAAGGGGATTTTTAATTGCACTTGATGTCTTTACAGGCATGAACTAGATATACCTCGTACACAGAAGTTGTGCAAATAGGTTATGGGGTTTATGTGAATCAAGTCGACTGGAAGCAGGTTAATTTTCCGCTTTGTTTAGCGCCGATGGTTGGCCTTAGTCATATTGTTTTACGTGAAATTATTCAAAGTTACCTGCCCGCTGGTGCATTAACTCTGTGGCCATCGGAAATGCTAAATTCACGGCGCGTTCCTGGCGAAAATCTGGCTACGACCCCGGAAACGATGAAACTTGAAAACGAAACTTTTTTTGTTCCGCAGATTTTGGGGAATGAGCAGAAACCAATCGAAGAAACAATCCTAAAGCTTAAAGAGTGGGGTGCTCATGGTATCGATATCAACATGGGGTGTCCCGTTCGTAAAGCCCTAAAACATAATTACGGTGTCGCGCTCATGGGCGATTTGGATTACGCAGCAAATGTTGTGAACATGGCGGCGTCAAGTAGTTCGTTGCCAGTTTCAGTGAAGCTACGTGCAGTCGAGAGCGAACAGAGCGAGCAAGACTTAGTTAAATTTGTCTCTAGATTAGTGGAAGCGGGTGCGGCCTGGATTTGTTTACATCCCCGGGTGCCATCACAGCAACGTCGTGGGTCAGCCGACTGGTCGCAAATAAAATTATTGAAAAACTCAATATCTGTTCCTGTGATTGGAAATGGAGATGTGCAAACAGCCGCTGATGTTTGGAAAATGAAAAATGAAACTGGCTGCGACATGGTTATGGCAGGTAGAGCGTTAGCGGCGCGTCCATGGATGGTGGCTCAAATAGCGCAAGATATGGGGTTTGATGTTGGTTTTGTGGCGCGAACAAGTGAAGAAGAAGCGATAGAATACGGACTATGTTTATTAAAATTTATCCAATTGTCCCGAAAATATTTTGGAGACAATTTAGCGCTTAGAAAAATTAATTTTTATTTAAGAACTACGACGCCATGGTTAGAATTTGGTCATTCACTAATTGGGATTGGACAGAAAGCAAAATCGACCCAAGAGTTAGAGGTCGCGGTGGCTGATTTTTTCAAATACAGCCATCGTATGAGTGCGTACACAGAATTAAGACAGTAAATCTTATTTAGCTAACATTGGCTCAAGTTTATTATCAGTTTCAAGAGCAACTAAATCCGTGTAACCACCGACAAGCTCATTGTTAATCAAAATAATCGGCATCGTGGCCCAGCCAGTTTTTTCTTTCATTCGATCCATTTCTGACTGATTGCCGGTAAGGTCGATTTCTTCAAAAGGAATATCGCGCGCGTTTAGAAAATTGATAGCTCTGACACAGAAAGGGCAAGGGTCTTTTGTGTAAATGACTACTTTTGCATTTGTTTTCATGCGATTAGTATAGCTTAGTTTACATCAAATGAACAGATAAGATATTGAACAATAGGCGGATTTACTACACTATAAAGGTTTTAAACCGTTTCGAAGCGAGAAAGGCTTTGTATAAGTTTTAAAAAGCGCTCATCCTGTTTTAAAAGCTCTAAAAATCCGACTCGTTTAAGATCATTAGAAGTTATAGAAATTCCATTTAAGCGTAAATAGAAAGTAGTCGTGACCCAACGGAAGCGCGGGTTAAGCTCAAAAGCTATTTTTGATACCGAACGTAATATTTTTTGGATTTCACTAGATGACGAGTGAAGATTAAATAACTTCAATAGTGTCGTATAGTCAGCGTCAGTTATTTTTTCATGTAAAAAATTGGAAAACAAATAACTACCCATTAAAAATTGAACAGTCGCTCCACGACCAATTTCTTGAACTAGTTTTTTAAGCTGAGAGCGGTCATCATACATAAAAATATAAGAGTTGAGTTCATAGAAAATCCGATGAGCAGAGTCGTCAGTGTCGATAATGCCCAATAATTCGCATGAATTTGAAAATGATTCTTCAATGAGTAGGCGTAGTATTAAACTTTCTTTGTCTAGGGCTGAAGAAAAAATAGAATCTGAGTAGGATCGAGCTATTGTGTGGCAAGATTCATGGAATAGATAATTCTTTTTGATGCCATCGACTACTTCGTCCCAAATGGTCGTATTAGGAATGCGTTCTTCAACTTCGATCAGGACATTAACATTGTCGAAGTACGGAAGGGACTTTGTTTTTAAAATAGTTTCAAGCTGGCTAAGGGGTAATGCCAAATAGTTTCTATTCAATGCATCCGAAAAAGTAAAACCAAGGCTTAATGCTTTTTTTCTGACGTCTCCGTAAAACCTGTTTTTAGCCAGCAAAAAGCCGTCACCAAAATTGTTTTTAAGGCTGATATCAGTCTGATTGTTTTGATGAAGCTCGAGTAGACGCCCTATTTTCATGATGCTTACACGTATCCATGTTCTGCAAAGGCGGCAAGGGCAAAACCTAATTTAAAGATTTTACAGGATATTCGGAAACTCGCGATGGTGTTTTTGTCACATGTATAGTACTGTCAGTTTCTGTGAAGTTTAAGTACATCCTTCCCTCATTTTATAAGCGGTTCTTTCCGGCAACATTTTGGTCCTCTGAATTGGTCGAAAGCAAAGCCACCTGTCATCAATGTATCCAGGCTCCTAAGAAATATGATGCGGACTTGAAATGCTGTACCTTCTGGCCATTTATTCCCAATTACGTGGTGGGCGAGATCCTTTCTAGTAAAGAAGAGAAATACAAAGAGGCTCAAAAATTAATACTAAAGCATATCGAAAATCATCATTGGATTTTTCCTATGGGATTAGTCGCACCTGCAGAATACCAAGTCGATTTTAAGAAAAATAAAAAGAAAGTATTCGGACGGGACGAAGCGTTTTTGTGTCCCTACTATTCTAAAGCCAATAACAATTGTAGTTTATGGCTCTATAGAGGCAGCGTATGCACAAGCTTTTTTTGCGAATCAAGCTACGGGAAATCGGGCCACGAGTTCTGGCAGCAATTTGAAAATTATTTTAGCTATTTAGAAATGGGACTTTCACAAGAGGTCTTAGTCTACAAAGATTTTTCGCCAAGGGACGTCAACGTTCAGATAGAGTATCTTATGGTGGATCAAAAAGTTAAAATTACGCGAGATAAGTATAAAAAAATTTGGAAACATTTTTATGGAAGAGAAAAAGATTTCTATATTCAAGCCGCCGAATTTGTAAATAAAATGCCGACGTCCCAAGTAAAAGAAATATTAGGCGAAACCGGTGTAGAAATAAAAAAGAAAATGTTAGCTGCATTCGAAAACGCAAAGCTATAGTTTGCAGTTTCTATTTTGCAAGATTCTTAACTATAAAATCGAAATCAGATTTAGTAACCGGTTGAATACTTAGCCTTTGACCACGTTTTAGCACAAGTAGTTCCGACAGTGGTTTTGTATCCTTAAGGATGCTGAGTGGGATTAGATTTGCGAATTTTTTTTTAAATCCAACGTGTACACAGTACCAAATAGGTTTTTCTTTCGTCGCTTTACTGTCAAAATATTTTGATTTTTTGTCGAATTGGGAAGGATCGGGAAGTTTTTCTTTTGTTACAACCGCAAGACCCGCGATCCCGGGTGGTTCGCAGCTGGAATGATAAAATAGAATTTCATCCCCTTCCTTCATGTCGTTCATCATAAAATTTCTTGCTTGGTAGTTACGAACGCCTTCCCAGAGAGTCGTTTCATCCTTTTTAAGATGATCAATAGAGAACACATCAGGTTCTGATTTCATAAGCCAAAAATTTTTCATAGTAGGTATTATATAAAACCACTGCACTTCAAAAGTCGAGTCAAAAGTCGAGATAAATGTTAAACTCATGTTTTTACAATCACTTGTGGTAGCATTACGTTATGGACATATTTGCGTTTGTACTCGAAGACGAGGCCAAATTTCAGACCCAAATATTTCAAGCACTGAGAAAAATTAATCCGAAAGTAAAGATTCGTTTTTTTAGTACCATAGAAGATTTTTCGGCTTGGATAGGATTATTTGTTAAAGACGGTTTATCCGCGGTTGAAAATGCCGGGTTTCGATTAGTCGAAGATACTCTAATAGAAACTGTGAGTGAGGCGAAAACAATTCGTTTGCTCGTGTGTAAGTCAGAGAGTTTGGGAAGTCGATCAACATCACTAATTGGCAAAACGATTGAATTGTTCGAGCGACGACATCTTTGTGCTGCGGAAGAACGCACATCTGCCATTATTACCGCTTTTGACCATGAACAGTTCAATTTAAAGCCAATGGAAGCTACGTTTATTAATAACGTTATTTTTAAACCATTTGATGAGTTAATTCTAGAAGAGCATTTGAGGTTTGCACTTGTTGGACGAAAAAAGCCAAGCGATGAAAACTTTAAAAGTAACAAATTGGAAGCCCAAATCGAGATGGTAAAAGACATTCCATGTGAGGGCTTCTCTGATCTTGGATTTGTTACTATCAGTGATCGAGAGGTTCCAGCGGGTTCGGTTTCAAAGTTCTACTCAGGAGAGTTTGCTTCAGATACGATTAAGAGTGTGATGGCTCGTTGTGTGAAATCAGTCGCAAGAACGGGAAAAGATCAATCTGGCTTTCTATGCTGGATGGAATACTTTGCGTTAGATAGCGGACAGATAAAAAAATTTCGAAAAGATTTAATTAACGAATTTCCATCTAGCTACATGGATTCTCGTATCGATGAATTTAGAAAAAATATCTTAGTTTTAGATTCTTTGGGGGAAACTGAACTAGCGCCTTCCTTAAAACGGTATTTTCCAAAATGCAATGTGCATTATTATCCTAACTGGGAACGTTTCATTTTTGATTCGGCCCCAGAAACATCGGGTATGCTAGTTGAAAAAGACATCCCAATTCCTAATGGTTTCAAGATTGTTCTGGATGCCACCGGTCACTATATATTAGATCAAGCGCCACAAAGTGATACAGAAATGGTCTTTGGAGAACTATTTAAAGACTTAAAGAAAAAAGACTTTCAACAGCTTCTATCAGCCGATTCAAAAAAAGAATGGACTGATGTGTACCATGCAAAGCAAGTGGCTTCAGGCCATGAACCGTTGCTGATAATTAATAATGCTAGTAAGATCTTTATCGTAAAATTGACTGAATTTAAGAAATCAGTTATCGCCACTAACTCGCCAACCATTGAGCTTCTGTTTTCAGAGCTAACCATGGCGGAAAAAACGACTTATTTGAAAAGCAAGAGTCCCGTTCCGTCTATTTTCGACGTCGTAATTGCGTCAGTGGACTATATGAATAAAGTTATGGAAGGGAATCTATATCCCAATGCTAAACGAATACTTACAGTTCCCAAACAAGTTGGGGATAAAGATAAAAAAAATTGGGCACCACGTGTTTATGACATTGTTGAAGTACCCGTCGATAAGAATTTTATAGTTAAGCGTATTTATTTCTCTTTTATGGAAAAATTCTCGTGGACGGTAAACCACTTTAATAAAAATAAAACAGAAATTCAGTCTGCTCAGCAAATCCAAATCGACGAGATTTCGGAAGCTGGATTGGTTTTTAAATATCATCGGGCATTGGAAATTGGCTCATTCCGCAGGTTCTATCTGTGGACGCCGAACGAAGTTGAACTCCGAGATTATTTAGCAAGCTGCAATTACGTCGAGGAAGTGAAAGACGCGAAGGGGGTTACCTTTAACCACCACTTCGTCTTCTTTGCGATGAAAGATTTCTATCTAAAGAATATTCGCCTGTGGGTGCGAGAAGCTTATATTCAGAGTAAGTCTAAAGAACAATAAACTATTCGCCTTTAGCGAGCACAACCCAAGTTATTCCATCACCGCCATTTTCTGGAGTTCCGGCCTTCCATTGCTTAATCAAAACGCTGCGAGATAAGTACGAGCGTATTGATTTTTTTAACACTTCAGTGCCGTGACCATGGATAACTTTAATTCTATCTTCCTGGTTTTGTACGGCACGATCTAAAATCAGTTCAAGTTCACCGATGGCTTCTTCCACTGTTTTACCACGTAAATCCACAGTCCGGTCTTCATCGACAAGTGCGACTGAAAAGTGACTCGATTTTCGAACTAACTGCGCCGTTGGGTTTGATTGCTTATCTGGTGGTTTCAATTCCGTCCAGTGCACCTGAAGTCGCAACGAGTTTGAGAAAACTAATATTTCACCTTTGGAGTTTGGTTGGCCCTGAATCAATCCATCTTGACCTAGAGAGGTAATATAAACCTTTGATCCTGGTGGGAATTTTTTTATAAATTCTTCGGCAGTTTCAATTCGTTTGATTTCTGCTGGTTGGGACTTAATAATTTCTGGCAAATTAAATTTAATGTCTTGCAATTGACGATGTTTATCCAAAGCGGTTTGCGCATTTGCGGTCTGAATTGCATCTTCAACTTTTTTCTTGGCTTGTTTGACTTCACGTTCTAATAGCTGAGCTTTTTCGTCGTTGAACGTCTTGATCATTTTCTCGTATTTGTTTTTCTGAGTGTTATGATCGTGAATTTCCTTTTTAAGTTTTTGCTGTAGGGCTTGGACTTCTTTTTTTAGTTCCTCGATATTTTCGCGAGCTTCGATACGTGCGCGGGTTTCCGGAGACAGTAAATCAACGGCGCGATTGATAATTTCGCTTGATACGCCTTGGCGTTTTGCCATTTGAATAGCGAAAGACTGACCAGGGATACCTGGAAGGAATTGATATGTTGGTTTTCCCGAAGTTTGGTCGTATTCCAAACTACCGTTCATTACGCGATCGTTTTCGTTCCATCCCATTTTTAGCTGACTCAAGTGAGAGGTGATGACAGCGAATACTTGATTGCGGCTGTAGGCTTCGATGAAGCTACGTCCTAGTGATGCACCTTCTTCTGGATCGGTAGAGCCACAGATTTCATCGATCAGGATGAGTGAATCATGAGACTTCTTTTTTGAAGACTCTTGTAAAATTCTTAAATGTGCCGCGAATGTCGAAAGTTCCTGGTCCACACTTTGTGAGTCACCAATGCTGATGATGATTTCTTTAAAGAACGGAATTTTAGATTGGGCTTGCGCGCATATGGGTAAACCACAGCGAGCCATTTGGGCGGCTAGTCCAATAGATTTAAGCAAGACCGTTTTGCCCCCGGCATTAGGCCCTGAAAGCAAAAGTATCGATTTGTCGGAGTTTAATTGCACTGAGTTTGAAATTACGGCGCGTTGGCTTAAAATTAGAGCGGGGTGTTTAAGCTCAATGAGGTCAATTTCCATGTCGGCGAATTCGGGAACTTTCGCGTCCAAGGCTACCGTTAACTGCGCCTGAGCTAAGCGCAAATCTGTTTTTTCTAAAATTTGAAATGAAATTTCAAAATCATCAATTTTGTGGAAAAGGTATTTAGAGATTTCTTCTAATAGACGTTCGATTTCTTCTTCAATTTCTACGTCGATCTGGCGAAGTCGATTATTAAGCGGAATAACTTTTTCAGGCTCGATGTACACTGTTTGTTTCGTTTGTGACGAAGCGTGGATTACGCCAGGAACGTAATGCTGCATTCCTGATTTAACTGGTATAACTAAACGGCCTTCACGTAGTGTGACGTACTTTTCCTGAAGGTAAGATTCCATTTGAAAATCTTTAACTAGACGATCGAGTTGATGTTCAAGCTCACTTCGCAATTTATTTTTTTCGTTATACAGCCTGTATAATTTCTCGCTGGCATCCGTGCGGATATCACCTGTTGGGCTCATCAATTGATCGATAGCCGACAACGGTTCGTCGGCCTTCATCAATTCGCTTCGTACGTGGCGACACCATGGGCTGGTATAATCTGTGAGCGCTTCTTTTAATGCCAAGATTTCCATGCAAAATGTTCTAACATCACGAAGTTCAATTGTTTTAAGAACCGCTTTTTTACGTAAACGGAGAATCCAATTGGAATAATGATCCAATGATTCCATAAATGGACGAACACCATTACCGATAATTTGCGAGGCTTCGGCGATTTCATCAAAAGAACGAATGGCTTCACTTCGCTCACTTTTTGGTTTCATGTTTTTGTGGATCTGACTTTTAACAAAAGCGCTAGTGCAAAATCCTTCGATTTTTTGTAATAGCAAATCCCAATCAAGATTTTCTAAATTTGTCATAGACTCCATATATCAACAAATGTCCCAAGAATGCAATCAAGATGACAATCCACAAAGAGTGGCCGATGCGAGTAAAGAAAGTGGTTTCAGGATTATTGCGGTAAGGAACAGCTTGTCTTTGAGCCCATTCTTTTAACCATGGTGAAAGTGGCGCGACGTCACCATACGCCGTAACGAATGTTGTGATACCCGTATTTGTGGAACGAACTAACGGACGACGTGATTCGATACTTCGAGCCAGGGTCATGTATAAATGTTGGTAGGGCTCGAATGGAATTCCAAACCAAGAGTCATTTGTAACATTCACGATAACTTCAGCGCCCTTTGATGCTAAACCCACCGTAAATTCTGGGAATAAACCTTCATAGCAAATCTGGGCTCCAATATGAAGATAATCATTTTTGGTTGCATCTTTAGGGTAAATTAAAATGGAAGGCCCAGGGCCGCGACCGAAATTAGAAACAAAGGGTAGCATCTTGCCTAAAATAGGGAATTTTTCACTAAAAGGTAAGTATTCCCCGAATGCGAGTAATTCTGTTTTGTGATACGAGCGGGTTAGATCAATGCCTTTGGGATCAAGTAAAAACAGACCGTTGAAAACAGATCGCTCGGGATCATTAATTTTATCATCTTTCGAAAAGGCGCCGGTCAGTAAAGACTTTTGAGTGCGAACCAGAAATTCAGTTATTAACTTGTGATTTCTTTGGTGAGAGTAGTTTGCGTTTAAATATTCAGGGATGGCGACTTCGGGCCAAACGACGAGATCAATATCAGGGTTTTCGGCTAAGCCGGCTTCGCTCATTTGAATATATTTTTTAGCGATCTCGTCGCGAAATCCTTTGCCTTTTTCAGCGTACATGCGTTCTAAATTTCCGATGTTGGCTTGCACCTGAAGGATTTTAAGTTCCGAGTCAGTTGTTTTCCATTTCTGCCCGTGAACGTAGCCCAAGACATTTAATGCGGCGAAAATCACGAGTACGATTGAAAAGGGTTTAATGGCCTGGCGTAGTGAAAATCCGTCGCTGGATTTACGGAATAGAAAATAAAATAGGGCGGCCTGTGCTGTGTAAATTAGAAACGAAAGGCCTTCAAAGCCAATGACATCCGCTAATTGAAAAACAGGGAGCTTTGACCAAAATAGCGTGTACCCCAAATTCCATGGAAAGATCCCTGGCCATAAGGATTCTGTTAGAAAAGCGATCAGTGCAAGCGAAACTACGCTGTGACCAAAACTCCAATCAAATTTCCTACGCATGACAAACGCAAGATAGGCCGCAATAGGAATGTAAAGGTGGGCTAAGGCGCAGAATAAAATTAAAACAACGATGGCTATTGGCCATGGGAATCCGCCAAAAGCCTTTGCTGTGTAGGCGATCCAGTGAAATCCAATGAGTGTCAGAGTAAATTGTGTAACCCAAGCAGCAATGAAGGCTTCGCGTGGAGTTTTGGCGCGGAAGAATACCCAATACCAAAGAGGAATATAGCTAAAAAACAATCCCCATGGGTAAAAGGGGATGTAACTAGTGCCGACGATCAAACCGCTTAAAATACCTAAACGATATTTCTTGATAAACCCTAAAATCTTGTTCATGATTATTATATTGAAGAGCATATGGATAAAATAACAACTGAAAAATTAAACACGCCTGCAGATTATTTAACGATTCGCTGTCCACAGTGTTTAAAGCTTTATATGGTTCAAGAAGAACAAATAAGGACTGTTTATCCAGAGTTCACATGCACGGGATGTCAGTGTCATTTTGCGTTTGAATATCCAGTGCCTAATCGTGACTCAATTTTAACATTTCAGATTGCTCCGACTCAGTTTGAATTTAAAAAGAAGTGTCCAAAATGTGATTTCTTGCAAAGTGAAAAGAATGAAATCTGCAGTGCCTGTGGTATTGTAATTGAAAACTTTTTATTGCTTAAAAATGAAACCTACCCCCGTGTGAGTGTGGATCTGATAAAACTTTGGAACGATGTTCTTCAGGAATTTGAGAATGGTTACGCTCATGAACTATTTATTTCGCAATGTCGTTCAAAACAAAAATTAGATTACGCCGAATTCAAATACAAAGAGCTTGGAAAGCGCGCGGGTGATGAATCAATGGTTTCACCATGGCTTGAAAAGATCAACCCTGAAAAATATGATCCCAACTATGCAAAGAATATCGTGGACGAGCAAATCGCCCATGCGACGACGCCAACCGCAGAACCCGTACCTAAATTCATTTATCGTGTATCAGCAATTTATAGTTATTTAGTAAAGCATAATTGGTTTTACCTAATTGGCACGTTAGCAGGGATTTTATTAATCGTAATGGGTATCTCGACCCCGGGAATGCGAAACCAAATTGGGCTTGGGATCGCTTTATTATTAAGTTCTATGGGGTTTTACGTTTTTAGAAACAATCCTCAGCAAAAGAAATAATAGTTAGGGCTATTGAATCTGATTTTCTTTTTTATCGCCAAGACGTTTAGTGTTGGTATTCGATTTTTGAACCGCGTCCATTAGGCTTTTGCCAAACGGATTTGAGTTTAACTCTTTGTTATCACCCTTGGTTGTAGTGAACACTTCATGCACGGGGCCCGTTACCATAACACCATTTGCAGACATCCCTTGATCTAATACGGTCAGTGCCTTGAATAGATTTAGAGAACGCGAAGTACGTGTTTTTTGAGCTAGAGTCGGAGAGGCATCACCTGTCGATAGGATGTATTTTTTAATATCATCGAATTTGAAATCGGTTTTATTGGCTTTCACTAACACTGCGGCACCTGTAACGAAGGCAGTCGCCTGTGATGTGCCCGTCATAAAACCGTAAGAGTTTCCCGGAAGTGTCGAAATAATGTTTTGTCCTGGCGCTGCGATGTCGACGGTTTCGATTCCGAAATTGCTTGTTGAAAGAATTTCTTTGCTAGGGTCAAGTGCCGTGACGCTAATAATGTTAGATAATTTATAATCTGCCGGGTAGTAGTGAAACTGATCTGAGTTGGATCGTTCGTTTCCAGCTGCGGCTACGAATAAAATGCCGTTTTTTTCAGCTTTTTTGACGGCGTCGAACTCTTCCTGCGAATAATCTGTACCGCCACCGGAATAGTTGATGATCTGGGCGCCCATTTTAATCGCATAATTAATACTGTTGATCGTGTTTTTTAAATTATCCGTGTTGGTTACTTTTGGATCATAATACTTGATGATCATTAGGCTCACTTCAGGTGAAATACCGCTAATACCTTTTTGGTTTCCCGCTTGAGCGCCAATGATACCCGCAATATGAGTTCCATGGCCATGATTGTCAGTTAAGTCACCGGTTGAGGACACAAAATTCCAACCATGAACGTCATCAACGTAGCCATTTCTATCATCATCAATACCGTTCGTAGCTTTGTCTTGTCCTTTCTTGTCCAAACCTGTTTCACCTGGATTTGTCCAAAGATTGGCTTTTAAATCTTCATGATTAATATCAATGCCGGTATCGATGACCGCCACTAAAACGTCTTTGCTACCATGAGTTACTTTCCACGCACGAGCGGCATCGGATTTTTTTAAACCCCATGCTTGTTTAATAGCAGGGTCATTAAATAGGGCGCTGGGCTCGTTTTCAACTTTATCTTGTTTTGAAATAACTTCCGATTTTTCGAATTCACGAACTGTCGATTTGCCCTTTTTTCCACTGGCATCGCGGCTAGCTAAGCTTGAAAAATCAGCCTCGCCATCAAGGTTGAAAAACAAGGCAAGAGATACCAATGAAAACAAGAAAAATAGTCCTAAAGTAATTGTGACTTTCAATGATTGCATTTACGACTTTCCTTTGGGTTGCCTCTTTAAATAGTTTATCGGGAAGTTGTGTTTAAAAATAATGGGATCTTGAAAATAAATAGAAACTGTATCAGTATGAGAAAACTATGATGCAATACTTTAAATTTTCATTTCTATTCACGTTTATTGGGCTTGTACTCGCAGGGTGGTTGGGCTACTCCGCACACGGGATGTCAGGTCTAGTGCAGACTGTCTTCATTGCAGCCGTTTTAGCTGTACTTGAGGTGTCTTTGTCATTCGATAATGCCATTGTTAATGCGGTGATTTTGAAAAAAATGACACCCTTATGGAGACACCGGTTTCTTACATGGGGTATCGCCATAGCTGTGTTTGGTATGCGTTTAGTCTTCCCGGTTGCTTTAGTCAGTGTTGTTGCGCAAATCAATCCGATAGCAGCCTTGAATATGGCGATTTTCGACCCCAATACCTATGCTGAGCGAATGTTATCGGCGCACTTAGAAGTTGCGGCCTTTGGTGGCAGTTTCTTGCTCCTTGTAGGTTTAAAATTTTTCTATGATGAAGAAAAAGACGAACACTGGATTTCATTTATCGAAAAACCTTTGGCGAAACTAGGTCGCTTGCGAGCCATCGAAATTGCGATGAGTTTGCTTGTCTTGCTTATCATCATGGGATTCTTGCCTGATGAAGATAAAATTCGTTTTATCAAATCAGGATTGTGGGGCGTCGTTACGTATGTTGCTGTGGATGGCATTGGGGCATGGCTCGAATTTTCTGGTGAACAGCAGAATGACATCAACCGCGCGAGTGCGGGTATGTTCTTATATTTAGAGGTGCTAGATGCCTCGTTTAGTTTCGATGGTGTTATCGGCGCGTTTGCAATCACTCAGAACTTGTTTATTATTATGATTGGATTAAGTATAGGTGCGTTCTTTGTTCGAAGCTTAACGATTATGTTTGTTGAGAAAGAAACTTTAAGCAAATTTGCTTACCTTGAGCACGGAGCATTCTATGCTATTCTATCGCTGGCATTTTTGATGTTGCTAGATCCATTTTTCCATATTCCGGAATGGATAACGGGGTTGTTAGGCGCGGCAATTATCGCCCTTTCGTTTATTTGGAGTGTGAAGTTTGCTCCACCCACAGAGTCAGATACGTAGTCAGCAAAATTATTAAGGCTCCCAATGATTGCATGGGGGTCAGTATTTCATTTAAAAATATATAACCGAACATAAAGGCAAACGGCGATTCCAGTAAGAAAAACTGGCTAGCCGTTTCTGAGCTGAGTACTTTTTGGGCGCGGACCTGAATGGTGAAAGCAATAATACTAGAGCCGATCGCTAAGTGAAGTATTCCAATCGTCGATAGAGTCGAGTTTGGCGTCCATGTGATCTTGTCTTGCAAAATAAAAAATGGAGTCACGCACACAAGCGCCCAAAAATTTTGGAAATTATTAAAGCGAAAGGGTGAATGCGACCGGGGAGCGAGCTTACCGACCGCAATAATTTGCAATGCGGCCAAGACTGACGATCCGAGTGTCCACAAATCGCCCGTATTAATGTCTGGGGTTTCTGAAAAAATGTTCAGCAAGAACATCGTCCCAATTAAAGCGATCAAAGCTAGACCATAAAAACGACGGTCTACTTTTTCCCGGAAAAGAAATTGATTAATGAATGGAATCATTAACACATACAGTGTTGTAATAAACGCACTTTTTGTAGCCGTGGTAGTTTGAAGCCCAATAGTTTGTGGTATAAGCAAAGCAGCTAGTAAAACTCCCGGCCACAAGGCTAGGCGCCATTCGTTAAGGGAAGCAAAAAACTGCTTTCTATTGAACACAATAATATAAAATTCGGCCAACAAAAACGCAATTAGGTAACGATAGAACAAAACATCAGACACCGAAAAATCTATCAATGCCCACTTCGTCGCAAGAAAACCAAAACCCCACAGAATGCCTGCGAAAAGAAGTTCGATTGCGGCTCGATTTTTTGAAATTTGTTTGTTCATTGTGGGGAATCTATATCATAATACGAAAAGATGTCCATGGAGAAAGGATTGACATGATTTTCAGATTTGGAATTACCGCCGCTTTGATTGCTACCTCAGTTGCCTTCGCTCAATCGGGAGCGAAATCAGAGTACACTAAATCGACATATTTTGAACCCGGAGAAGGCATTGTTTTTCCAAGTATGGAAATAGAATACTCTTTGGATCCAAATACTCCGAATCAGTTAAAAGTTGGAAATGCTATTTTCAACCAAACTACATTTTTGATTGAACTAAAAGGATTGCACTCTTTAGATCCTGCCTTCAAGGGGCCTTTAGCTCAAAAAAACGAGTGGGCTTTTATCCTACATTGGCCAAAAGCAATTTTCCCAAATCCTGAAATCGAAATTATTTCGGGTGCCGGAAAGTCCGTTTGGAAAAAAGCGATGACCGAATCTGAATTTAAAACGTGGCAAGAACGAACGGAAGCTTGGAAAAAGAAATTAGGAAACCCAAAATTCAATCCCACGGTTCTGAATGCAAGTTATGGTTTAATTGGTGGCGGTGAAGTGAATCGCTTAAGAGGCTTACTAGCCAATTCTTTCAAGTTCTGCGTTTTTTCTAATACAGGTAAAGGTGAGTCACGATACTGTTCGCCACTAATGGCGATCAAACAAGGCAAAAAATTATTTGCTCAAAACGATTTGAAAAATCGCGTGTTGATCCAAAATGAAGAAGCAAAACCAGAAGGTATTATTAAAGCCGACCCTTTGATCCCGGCTGCATTTTATGCAGAATTTGCATTAGGTGGCAGTTACGAATTTAGAACGGATGTACCCAAACCAGATCTAGCCGACATTGCAGAAATTAATGATACGACATTTAAAGTGACGGGTTATGGGGTTAAACCAAATATGCCTGTTCGAATTATCACTAAAGATGAAACCTCGAAATTGACTCGCTTCTTTGGTTTCGAATCAACGATAAAAGATGATCGCGAATTTTGGGAATTAGCTATTCCCAAAGCAGCGCCTTATATGTACTTCCCGGGGCCTGCGGGAGGGGTTTTCCGTCAGGTCATCGTTGCGTCGGAAGTTCCGAAAGCTAAAGCCAGAGTGTGGGTGCATGAACGTACACCACCATCCGTTTATGGAAACGAAGTGCCCATCAAAGCAGTAAAGCCTCAGGGGTCAACGGTGGAGTCAGATCAGAACTCGATTGCTCCGGGTGCGACTCCGCGTGAGTTCGTTTGGAACTTTCGCGCCGATAAAAAAGGTGAGCTTAACAAAAGTTATTTGACCGTAACTCAGGGTGGAAAAAAATATACATCATTCTATGAGATCTATCGATCTCAGCCCAACGAAATTTCAGGACGATTCACGGGTATAGTTTCAAATTCGGGACAAGTCGTTTTGGGCGAAGTATCGTACAATCGTTGGTTTGAATCGTTGTTGGGGCGAAATGCGCTTTCGTTTCAGCGATGGGGATTAAATCTGCGTTACTTCAAGTCGTTTAGTCCTCTTTTTGTATCTGATACGCAAAAAGAAAACCTAACCTCGTTAACGGGGGATGTTAAATATCGCTTTACTCCGGGTGTGTGGACACGTGACGCCTCGATGGGAGTCATGTTTGGTTACCAGGATTTAGTTTTCGGTGATTTCAAAGCGACCATGGCTGGGGCTGGCTGGTTTTGGGCACGCTCAATGCCGAGAGTATTTGATAATATCTTTAACTGGATTCCTTTCATGAGATATCCAAAATGGGTGGATATGGAAGTGATTTATTATTTTTCGTCAATGAAATCTAATATCACTTTGAATTCTCCATTTAGTGTAAACTTCCATGGACAGATTTTATGGAGCAAGAGTGTCTACGGTGAAGCTGGTTTTGGTTTAAAGCGATACGCTTTTATAGACAAAGAGTTAAATCAGAAAGCTGAACTTAATACAGTCTACGGAACGGTGGGCCTCGGCGTAAAATTCTAAACTAAAGATAAAATCTTGAAAATTCTTTTATAAGAGAAGGGAGTTCCCTTCTCTTTTTTTTTATGCGCGACTGGGCGCGGCTTGTTCGCGCGAATCGCGGCAAGTGTCTAAATGACCTAGAAATCACCTAAACTCATTCTATATTTCAGGAAATAAGTTGGCGTGAGGCTTGCTAACCCCTATCCCGGGTCCGTCATTCAGTGAAAAAAGAGTCAGTTTGACTCTTCTGCCGGGGGGTAGTGTGAGTTTAAGTCGGTTGTTGTTCTTCATAGTTTTTTACAGTTTTTTTACGTTTGCAGACAGTGTAAATATACCGTTAAAAACAGTAAAAAAACCGGCCGCGGATTTATCGTATCAAGGTCGCAAAATCGATCCGTCGGAAGCCGCCGAACTCGCGTCCAAACAAATAGATATTAGTTACTTAAATCCAAGTGATAATAAATTCTGGCAAGATAAAGTCTACGATATCAAAGACCCGTCATTGGCTAATTTTCCTCAAGGCAGTACCGGCGTAAATTTTCAAGCTACAGAAGCCGTTATCAATGAACTCCTTACAGTTACTATGCGTGTTCAAGATGCAAAATCCCCGGATCGTTTTTATAGAATGGCACTCAGTCGCTATTCACCTTCATTTATGATGAGAGCCGCAATGCTTAGAAAAATGGGCTATTATATTCCGGCTTTGAAGCAATATTCAGAGATGAAACTTTTTTTCAAAAGCGAAAGCGAAAAAGAATTGTTCCTAGAAAATATGCAAAAAGCAATGGTTCTAGATGTTAGTGATACGACGTGGATCAAACAAAATAACAAACACGACCACAGTTTAACGTTCAGTGATTGCGTACTGGAAACGCCATCAAGTGAATATTACGATCTTCACTGGGGAACGACTCCCAATCCAAAAAACCCCGCCATGGTTTCAATACTAGAACTATTTTCGAAGAATCGGGCGTTCCGTGCTTTGATCGTTCCGTATGTTTTAGTAGATCTACCTGAAAGTGTGAACCGCTTTCTTCCGAAATCAGCAAGTGTCGTGTCTGGCCATATAGTAATGAATCACCCTTTCGGAGCGGCTTTTAGCGGGACGACTTACGAAGACGTAAAATGGTTACTTTTGAAAATGCAAAGTTGGACGGAAAAAGACGTTCGTGAAATCGTAGCCAATGCGAATTTACCACCAGATATTCATGAGTTGGTTTATCGCAAATTGCTTTACCGTATCAGCAATATGTTTGAATTTTTCGGAATGATGACAAGCTTCCAAGCTAGTTTACCAACGTTAGAATACGACGCTGCCGGTGGAAAAATCAAAAATGGTAAAGTAATGCAAGAAACGTTTGAATCATTTCCATTTCGCTTTGCGCACGGCGACCCGGAAGCCCCATTTCAAGAAGGCGATTATGTTCGTTATTTCAAAATTCGTGGAATCACGACCGTCGTGGCAACGGCGCTTGCGGAAATTTCTAAAAAATTGCAGATCCAAGACGTTGGCGATTTAGCTCAACAACGTGGTCTTGATATTCAAAATAAAATTAAAAACCACATTGCTAAAAATCCTCTGGAGCCACTATATCAAAAAGTAGAAACCTGGGGCGGTCCAGTTGCTGGTTTCAACGTGTCGGCGACTCGACACGTATCAACGGGAACCTATTTTGATAGTACGGCTCCGTTGCAATTGGTGGATAATCTGTCTGTGTCGAGTTCCCTGGGTTATTTTATGGGAATTGATGGTTTAAATTACGTGAAGCCATTTGCGGGCGTAAATGTATCTCTGTTACGAGATTACACTCACGTACGTCCCATCCTATCGATTAAAGAAGGTGATAAAGAATCTTGGAAAAACTTAATGGTTCCAAAATTCATGGCGAATATCTCAAAAATTTTAAAAGAGCCAAATATCGTAAGTACGGACCTTACAGTAACTGAAGAAAAAGCTAGCTTAGATCAATTTTTGAACGATTTACGTGACGGGGAAGTATTCACGATTACAGATTCCATTTCGACAACGGCGTATGCCCAAGTGTCGTCATCATTAGATGTTTTAATGGGTATTTCGCCACTGAGTTTTTTAAATTCTATCAGTTTGGGCGGAGATGCGTCCCGTATTATTTTACGTCAGACAAGCATCATGAAGACTAAAGATGGTGTGCAAATTTTCGTTCGAAATCAAAAAAGTTCTTTGTATGGATTAACAGTAGATTTGAATTATTTTATCAATGTTCTCCGTATTCGATCGCAAACTCATGATACCGATTTAACGACACACGCGTTTGTGGTTAACTACTATCCGGCATTGCAGCAGGCTATTGATTCCAATGAATCGCAAATCGAATTCGTTAATAAAAACAATCAAACCAAAGAAGACTTGCGTCCGGTATTGTATAGCTTGTTTAATTCTCAATCGAAAGACTTGTTATATGAAAAGTTCAAATATAATAAATTTGAAATCGATCATAAATTAAACACTAAAGAAATGCGCGCCAAGTTTTTGTGGTTCCGAACGACTGAAATGACGGAAGATCATTTGGTGAAATTACGTTATCCTCGTTCAGAGTCCTATCCTGATTTGGATCCTAAAGATGAAGAAATTGTTTTATTCTCATCTAAAAAAGGGGAATTGAAAGGTCGGGATTTCTTAGGATTTGGTCTTGATATCCTGCAAGCGCTTTTAAACAGGAAATCAAATGTAAGCTGGAATTTAGGAACTGATTTTAATCCCAACCCGGCGAGTACGCCTTTTGGTAATTCGTATTGGCGAATTGTAAATTCTGAAGGGGATTTAAGTACTACTCAGAAAAAGCCATACCCAAGCATGGCCACAATTCAACATGTTTGGGGTGGTTGGAATTTATCTAAGCCAAACTTCTTTAAAATTTTAGACGAAGTTGAAAGCAAAATTAAAGGTGTAAATTTGGCTTCGTACAGATTGCTTGAACGGGAAAACTTCCACCAGGTAAACTCGATCGACTTCTATCGTATTACAGCGCAATTGTCGTTGATGCCGAGTGCATTAAGTAAGATTCAAGATTTGATCGTACCAAAAGATGTCAATGTAGCTAAACAAGAGGTTTTTTTCCTAGGTCACATTTTCAAAAAACTCTCTGAAGCCGTTGGTTCCAAAGAGCGCGATGCCGATCGTGCCATGTTTGTCTCTATCATGTCAGTTCTAGGCAATGGAGATTATCAGACGGGTTACACTCAGTACTATTACGATTGTAAGCAGCACTTTGAAAGTCAATCTAGTGAGGGGGCTTTGCAAAATACCTATGCATGGTATAACGGAAGTTCGTATGAATGTTTAATGCCTTGGGTTCAGAAATTAATTAAGCTTTCGACTAATTTCCCTAAAGATAAAAAAGATCAAATCAAATGGCTAACTGAAGTTCTGTATGTTTTAGACGAACGAATTCCATTGCAACAGCTGTTAAAATATCTAACTCCAGATAATTATATTTACCTCGTTCGTGTGAATGGCTTCAGAACAGGCGATGAAGATGGGGAAATTCAATATTTTTCTAATACGCTGGGTGATCCAACTAAAAATATCGAATATTCAAATGGTTTAATTCAAATGTTCAGTCAGCGTACTGGTATCACGTCTGTTGAGCTAGATCGTTCTCAAGGGAGCTTCCGATGATTAATTTATTCTTAGCCATTTTTAGTGCGGGTTTGCTAGCAACATTGCCGGCACACAGTGTTGAACGCGCCATTTTATCGGTCAAACCACATCATAAGATACAAGAAAAAGATTTGAATTTGATTTTAGATTCAACGCTAATTTTAAATCGGAAAAATCTTTGGACCAATCAAGAAAAAGAAATTCTTAAGTCATTAAAACTAAGTAAATTTTCTAAAGCTTGGATCGTTGAAGTTAGTACGTATGCTGATTTGCTAATGCTGGAACGTAAGATTAATCAAACTGGGTTGCCAATAAATCTAGATGACTATGAATTACCGATTCAAAATTTAAATGCTGATTGGCAGTCTCTTCAGTGGGGAATTAAAAATACTGGGCAGGCACAAAATTTAGATTTGGATCCAGTTCAAACGTTCCGAGTTCCTGGGATTGCAGGTGAAGATATCCAGGGTATTCAAAATAAAGTAGGTAAATTAAAGCGAAAAGTACGTGTGGCTGTTCTTGATACGGGTATCGACAAGAGTCATCCGAATTTAAAAGGAGTCCTCTACCGTAATGAGCCGGAATGTAAACAACTAGCGGCATTCGAAGCCTGCCTTATGGAGGACGGCAAAACTCGTGAAGATTGCGAAACTCAGTTCATGACGTCGGCGAATCCAAATTTAGATCCCGATCATAATGGTTATCCTTTAGATTGTTCGGGCTGGAGTATTTTAGGTAATGCGGACAACCCGACAGGTATCTTGGGGCGTCCCGATTTTGGTGACGATCAAGGTCACGGAACGCACGTTGCCGGTATCATTGCTGCTCAATTGGACCCACAGTTTTTAGGTGTCAGTGGTGTATCTTCAAACGTGGAAATCATTCCGATTCAAGTGATAGGTAAAAATCCTTCGGAGCCTGTTAAGCCACTATCAACAGATATTAATTTAGATGCATTGTCACCGGTAGAGAAGAAGCAAAAATGGCCAAAAAAATCTTTGGGGGATCTGGTTGCGCGCGGCCTACTGTACGCATTTAAGTCTAAAGCGGATGTCGTCAATCTATCGTTAGGTTGGCCAGCAGCACGCGATTCAGAATTGATTCGCGGTCTGATAGCAGAGATGCAGAATCGTGGAATTATTGTAGTCGCAGCGGCCGGTAATGACTCGACACGGGCGTTACTTCGTCCCTGTGCCTATGAAGGTGTTATTTGTGTGGGCAGTCATGGTCCAGACGGGGCTATCAGCCACTTCTCTAACTACGGAGGTGGGGTTGATATTCTGGCTCCAGGCTTAAATATTCTAAGTACCTTTCCGATGGAAACCCGTCCTGTTCGTTTCCGCAAAACGTGGGGCTTTGAATTCTTATCTGGAACGTCACAAGCGTCACCATTTGTTGCGGGCGTAGTTGCTGAAATGATTGCACAAGGAATTCCAAGAAACGAAATCTATCCGCGGCTGATGGCAACGACTCGTTTGCCAAAAGTTAACCAAGGATTGTTTGAAGGTGTACCTCATTTGCCAAACAAGTTGATAAGCTTAAAAGCGAATGTCGAAGCAAAAATGACATTAGCTGGAAATATGGATTTCGCGCAAGCGATGAATGCAAAGCCGGCTCCGGTAGTGCTACCAACTATCAAAGAAAAAATAACCTTGAGTTGGAATAGTTTTGATAAAAAAATGAAATTCAATTTCACGCTGAAAAATTTCTGGGAAGACATTAATTTTTCGCGCGTACACGTGCGCGCGCGATTCAAAGATGGGGATAAATCATATCGTCCATCGGTGGTTTCTATTTCTGGTTTGCCTAGGTCTGGGAACTGGGAAGGGGGTCAAAAAATAACTGTGACTGTGGATGCTGAATTATTCAAAACCGAAGCGCAACGAAATTTGGTTGCCTCGGATTTAGATTTGGAAGTTTGGGTGATGGTAGATGGTAGACTAAGCAAATACTTTCTACAGGAATTTGAATTAGTAGTTCCGTTTACGCCGACGACTCAGTTGCCGGATGTGAATCGTTTTCCAGTGAGGAAGTTTCCTGAAGGACGTATTGAATGGAATCCAGTAGATGAAGCCCATGATTTCCTAACGAACAAGCGCGATTACATTTTGTCAGCACAAGGACAAAAGAACACGTCGTTCTCGTTGTTAACTCAGGATCGGTCAGGTGCTTACCAGGTGCTTGGTAATAACGTTCTGACGTTTGAAAAATCGTTCGATAAATTACGTTCACAGTATATTGTGCGGATGCTTCAGGGTAACAGTACAGTATACGCTTTAGGTTTCTTGTATGAACCCGAAGATGACGATAGCAACGAGTTACCTAGTGTTTACTTCTCAATGTTTGATAGCGATTTTAAACTGATCGAAGAATTTAAGTATGATTCTGATAAAGCCGTTATGCCCTATCAAATTTACTGGATGACTGTCGGTGCAAAAAAACGCCCGGCATGGGTAGGTTATGGTAAAGATCCATCAACAAAGCCAAGTTTAATTCAGCTTTGGGAAAATCCAGCGGGCAATGAAGAATTAAAAATTCGTTTCTATTATCTGGATGAAAACAATCAGCTAAACACCGTAGACGCTGGTGACGAATACGAAATCATCGATGTTCTTGAGCCAAGTTTAGAACAAAAAGTTCGAGGTATAGTTCCTGTCTTGATGGCCAAAAATCAAGGTTCTGAAATTAAGCCTTCCTTCGTATATGACTTCGTTCAAGCCGAAGTAGTTAACGGAAATGTTCAGAACTTGAAAAAACTAGATGCTTTGTCAAAAAACTATCGATATCGCAACTTGATCGAAACGAAAGTAGATAAAATTCTGAATCTGGATGCAAGCCAAGAGGAATATGCTGGGACATATTGGTTCAATGAAAATGGAAATCGCGAACAGCGAGTGACATTTATTCACTTCCAAAATCAGAAATATTTGGATCAAGTGTTAAAGCCTCTTAACCCATTGTACGATTCGGCCTTGTTGGTTCGCGCGTCATTCTTGGGTTCACAGCGGGCGGGAACATTTGTTCTAACGAATAGTGAAATTCAATATCACGATTTAATATCAGGTCAGACTGTTGGTAGAAGCCTAGAGCGATACACGTTCTACCCTGATGATTTCTTGACCAGCGTGTACATGCCGATCACGGTGGTCGACTCAAAAAATTCAAATCAAAAGCTGCCTGCGATTTTCACGACAGAGAGCAGCGAGATCAATCGTGGTGTCAAAATAGTTGTCCCGATTTTTGCAGAGACAGAGGGGGCGGCACAAACAAAAGAGAAAGTAATTGAACTCATGACACCCGCGAAATTGAGACTTGAAACACAAAGAACGTCTGGTTGTCGTCCGCTGAATACTCCCGTGTTTTTAGGAGAGAAAGGCTACGCTTTTGATTATTTTTGTGGGGATAGCATTTTAAGAATACCGATTAAATTATAGCTAAACTAGGCGCATAGACCAACATGCGTCTAGAGAAATTGAAACACACAATAAAAAAACTTATAGAAAAGGGGGAAAAATGTTTTCTATGAATTCAAAACTAAAGGGTGCATTGCAACTGTCTTTAGTGAGTGCATTAGCACTTGGTTTCTTTGGCTGCGGCGGCGGTGGCGGCGGTGGTTCTACAAACGTTCTATATTATCCGTTCGAAACAGTTTACGGTGATATCTGTAAGACATACGAACCAACTCCAGGTTGCACATTTGATGCAACAACGGGTACTCGTATTACAGTAAGTCGTGACACTCACTATGATCGTTACGGCTATGGCTCAGACGATATGTGGTTTGTTGAGTTCGATCAATATGGTGAAGCGGTTGTGTACGATCAAAACATGAAAGTACAACGCTATGCTGACGTAAGCGAATTTGCTGGTTACGTTGGTGGGTACCAAATCGGCGTGGGCACGTCTGGATTATTCTGGGAAGATATCCGTAACGGAGCCTACTGGCTGGGTAAAAACGGAGTTCTGTATTCGGCAAACTTAATCGAAAGCAACTTCGGTCAAGCGATCAACAACAAGAATGCAGCTAAAGCGACGGACACTAACTTCGCAGCATTAAACTCGGATGCTAATAGAGTATTAGTAGCTAAAGGTGCTGAAAAGTTAATGAAAGAATACGGCTTCAAGAAAGCTCAAGCGACAGCAGTTGCTAGCGTATTGAACAATTTTGCAGTAACAACAGCGACTCGTGGTAAAGTAACGACCAAAGATATCGATGTGACGTTTAAAGGTGCATTCGGAGTTCCGTTTTCTGATGCTTTAACCGCGGTTAACAAACTACGAGAAGGCGATAAATCGTCCATGAGAGAGTTAACTAATCGTTCGGCTTCGGCTCTGGGTTTAAAACCTCACCAAGCTCAACAGTTCATCAAAGGCATGTATAAAAAAGCTCTTACTCAATGGGGTTACGACGTAGAAACTGTTAGCTGGTAATAGTCCTGCTAACCATGTGTCACAGTAGTTGGTAATTTATACCAACTACTGTCTTTCAAACCACAAAAAGCCGGTGGAAATACCGGCTTTTTGCTTTTGGGTGGCGTTCATTCCTTGCCTAATGGCCGCCCGCGTCCTAATATGGGCGCTCCATGTCTGTGATCGTTTTGCCTGATAAATACTACCTTTCTCATTTCTTTGAGCTGATTCAGCATCTCGAGACCCATTACCAATCTGTTTTTGAATCGAGCCACCAAGAGTTTTTAAAATCGTTTCATGCATTATCCGAGGATGCCCAGTGCGCGTACGTTCGCATGATTAATCGCAAGGGTTTGGTATTTAATAATATCTCGTTTACAAAATACTCTGAAATTACGAATCCAATGGACGCCTTAGCTGAATTAGAACGCACGGGTTTTTTATCGCGCGTGATGGAAACAGATAAATCGTTGCTAACCGAGTTTCTAACTAAGACGGAACTAGCTAAGTGGTTAAAAAAATCTGGACTTCGAGTGATGTCGACGGAATCACGTAGTGATTTAATATTGAAAGCACAGGCTCATCAAAATGATTTGTTGCTAACTAATTTAGATAGTCATTCGGATTTGTTTATTCAACGTCGATTTGAAGAGCTAGATTATTTACTGTTTTTATATTTCGGTAAAATTCAGCGCAATTTAACTTTATACACGTTACGTGATTTAGGTATTCGTCAGGCCCATACTGTGAAAAGTGAATTTAAAGCGCGCTATACAGAACTGTATGCTGCAAAAAATGACTACTTTTTTTACTCTGAAATCGAACGCCTCAGTGAAGTACAATCAGAAGACGAGATTTTATCAAAACTGGCGTTAACTCAATCTATTCCAGCAAGTGCTATCAAAGATCAATGGCTGCTTGGGGTCGCAATTAAATTTGAAGACACAAATCCTGAAATTACTATGCAGGCTCTACGTGCATGTGGTTCTCATCCCGCGCGGGAACGCCAGGCTCGATTGCTGTATAAATGGGAACGTATTGAAGAGTCTAAAGAGGTTTTGGAATCCATACTGCGTGATCCAAATAGTGATGAAGAACTATTATTTGCTGAAGATTTTTATGCACGTAAGTTTGGAGGAAAGCGGACTGGATCGTTAACCGAGATTTTAAAGAATTCGCATCAAGTGACCTTGAGTGATGTCTACCTTAAGAAGCCAGAACTGGGTGTTAT
The DNA here is from genome assembly GCA_002345205.1 of Bdellovibrionaceae bacterium UBA2316. Taxonomy (GTDB): domain Bacteria; phylum Bdellovibrionota; class Bdellovibrionia; order Bdellovibrionales; family Bdellovibrionaceae; genus UBA2316. Next base: position 36,774 of record DDVI01000092.1, read on the forward strand.
TCATTCATACGAAAAGCAGGGCTTCACAGGGCACTTTGTTGAAAATTACCTTTGGCTTGGTTTGTTTGGTTTAATTTTTTGGGACGAATTGTTTCTGAGTCCAATCGCCAAACTGTTTAATCCATTTGAACGTCGTCCTGTAGATTTAATGGGACCGGATTTCTATAAGCGCTATGAAGTTTTAATTGAATCTAAGCTCGTTCAAATGAATGACTACAATGCTATCGAATTTATTATTTTAAAAACAGTAACGGAGCATTACGGTAAAATGAATGATCTATTTACCTGGTCGCCAAACTTGGCTCCAATGGTTTTAGATTTCGTTAAGAAAGCAAGAAATAAAAATGTAGCTCACATTTTAAGAACGATGGCCAAGCGATTTGATAACTACCACAGTGGTTACCCAGATCTGATGCTCGAGAAAAATGGCGAGATCAGTTTTATCGAAGTTAAAGCCGAGGGAGATTCCCTTCGGTATAAGCAATTGTCGAAAGCACGTCTATTGAGGGAAGCCGGATTTGACGTCGACGTTTTGCGTGTGAAGTGGCAATCCGATCCGAATCAGGTGTACGTCGTTGTGGATTTAGAAACGACGGGAGGGGCCCCTCAGTCCCATCGTATAACTGAAATTGGCGCCGTTAAAGTTCAAGGTGGAAAAGTAATTGATGAGTTTCAAACTCTAGTGAATCCCGAGCGCCCGATTCCACCATTCATTCAAAGGTTGACGGGCATTACCGAAGCGATGGTTCAAGAGGCCCCAAAGTTTGCCGACATTGCCGAGCAATTCATGAAATTCACTGAAGGCGCAATCTTTGTGGCTCACAACGTGAAGTTTGACTATGGTTTTGTCCAGAAAGAATTTGCACGCATTGAGCAAGACTTCCACCGCACCCAAATGTGTACGTGCTTAGGAATGAAGAAAAACTTCCCGGGAATTAAATCCTACGGATTAAAGAATTTGACTCATCATTTTCAAATTTCGCTCGATCAGCATCATCGCGCGTTGTGTGATGCGAAAGCTTCGGCTGAGTTATTGCTGTTGATGACCGGTTACAAAGAACCAAACCCAAGAAAATCAGAAGAAACTATAATTGAGCTATCAGAGTAAGGAGTGAGTATGGATTGTCCATGTGGAAATTCAAAGTCGTATGAAACGTGTTGTGAACCTTTTATCAAAGGTGACGCTTACCCAGAAACAGCCGAGCAGTTAATGAGATCTCGATATTCGGCGTACGTTAAAGGTAATGTTCAATACATTCATGATAGCTTAGCTCCAGAATCTAGACATGATTTTGATATGGCGAGCACAAAAAAATGGGCACAGCAGTCGAAATGGTTAGGCCTAAAAATCCACTCAGCGAGCGGCGGACCCAATGATAAAAAAGGTAAAGTTGAGTTCACGGCAACGTACAATGATAAAAAAGAAAACTTAGAACATCACGAGGTCTCTGAGTTCCGTAAAGACGAAAACGGCCACTGGTTATTCGTAGGCGGGGATGCTCATACCCATAAAGAAGGTGAAGGTCATGATCATCACCAGCACGTTAAACCGGAAACTGTAGTGCGCCAAGAGCCTAAAATCGGGCGTAACGACCCTTGCACCTGTGGTAGCGGGAAGAAATATAAGAAATGCTGTGGGGTCGCCGCCTAGGCATTAATTTCATTAGACTATTTTAAAGTCGAATTAGGGTTCTGTTTGTGGTACTGCGAAGGTCTATGAGTTGTATTAGCTGTCAGGGAACTAAAGCGATGTTAAAGTGTGGGTGCTGCGAATCCGATGTTTGCAAGTACTGCGCGCATATTTTACCAGAAGATAATTTTTCATTTTTAACAAATGTAGCCCCTGAACTTAAGCATTCTGTCTACTGCCCACCGTGTTTTAATCAGCATGTTTCCGATGTTTGGGATGACTACCAGCAAACAATGGAAAAAGCGAAAAATATTAACGTGTACCTATCTAATCAAGGAAAAGAAACTCGTTTAATTAAACGTAAAGAAAAACCCATCACAGTTTCCGGCTGTAAAGACCACGATGAAACCATGATGCGCCTCGCATTCCAAGCGGTAAAAGCGGGATTCAATGGTTTGGTGGACGTTGACTTAGTCTCACAAAAAGTAAAAATCGCTGGTTACCAAACACAAACGTGGAGTGGTAAAGGTGTTCCTGTTAACTTGTCAGGACACCACGTCGTTCGTGACCGTTCAATCTGGCACAATCCAAACTAATTAGGTCGCTCGAATATCAAAATTTCCCGGAAATGACGGGGATAAAAAAAGCAATTTCGGTAACATGAAGAACAGAATCGCCGAAACGAAGCAAACTAAACCAATTAAAAAAAACTTTTTAGCCTTTGTGTAGTTAGTCTTAGCATTGCTTCGAGCAATAAAAAACAACACGAGGGCGGCTATACAATCCGCAAATGCAAACATATGAAAAGCTTTAGCCAATAGTTGATTGGTGGATGAAATTCCACTCACGGGGTGGGATGGAATACTGGGACCACCTTTCATGTTAGCCATATCACTGCTTTGTGCTGGAACTGATGCCATCTTTGAGGCTGAGTCCGCCCATACGGTGATGACGGAAAATAAAATAGAAATTAATATGTATCTAAGTGAATTCATGTTGCTGTCCTTTTGCTGTTGTTCCAAAAATAGTATCCCAAAACGAAAATAGAAAACCAAAATTACAATTAGGGTTTCTATCATCATGATGAAAACGATGGGTATCTGACAAAACAAATATATTCTTTAACCTACGAAGAAGCGCAGTGTTGGGCATTTTGTATTCCAAGTGGGAAATCAAAGCCTGTATCGTAAAAATGTGTGCTGCAAAAAACATCTGCCAATGTGAAATATTCATCAGTGACGACACTAAAAAGAAAAGCCCTATTTGAATCAAGGTTTCCACCGGATGGATGCGCAAAGACAGCGTAAAGTCGTAGCCAGAATCAGAATGGTGGAGCTTATGAACGGACCAAAGCCAGCGATGATAGAACCGATGGCGCCAATAAAAAATAAAATCGAGCAGTAGAATATAAAGTGCAAAATAAACCGCACTCTGTGGTGTGGTTTCTGTCGAAACAAAACGAAGAGCGAGTGTTCCGAGCAAAAAAGCGAGTATTCTATTAATGATTTCGTAGGAAAAATTTAGGCTCCAGCGGTCCAATAGGGTCGACTTTTCGGCGATGGTTAGGCGTGGGAAAAATCTGATTTTGGTGATTATTAATGTTAGCAAAAGTGTGACTTCGGCCACTAAAAAATAAGTCATACACAAACAATAGTGGCTGGGCGGAGCCAGTGTCTATCCTAACTCTAAACTTCTGGACCGTCTCAAGTTTATACGAGTCTATTAATCTGCGCGACCATAGTCTCATTTCAAGACTAAGGCAGATATTTAGAGTTCTTCCTTTAGAAAAGACGGCAAATTCACGATAGACTAGGCAGGGGAGATACTCATGTCGTGGGGCGATATTCCAAGTTGGGCGAATAATACTGCGTTAGCGTTGATGCAAACTCTTAGTTATGTGGATCCCGTTACGTATGAACATTGCTGTCGTGTAGCCGCATTAAGCCGCAAACTTGCGCAGAGTGCGGGTTTAAACGAATATGAACAAACTGTTGCTGAATTTTCGGGCCTATTTCATGACCTTGGAAAAATTGGAATTTCAAATGAAATTATCGCAAAACCCGGAAAGCTAGATCCTAAAGAAATCGACATCATGAGGAATCACCCAATCATTTCCGAGAGCATCCTTAAGCCATTGGCGGAAAAAGATTCGTTCTTTCGTCAGTTGTTAGCGCCGGTGCGTGGTCACCATGAACGCGTTGATGGTGAAGGTTATCCCGACCGTCTAGTGAGTGATAAAATCAATTTATTATCGCGTATGATTCTGATCGTTGACACGTACGATGCCATGTCGCAAACGCGCTCGTATCGTAAAGGCTTACCCAATGAAGTCGTTTATGCCGAACTTAAACGTTGTTCGGGAACCCAGTTCGATTCACAGTTAGTGAAAACATTCTTAGATTCCCATAAATTTTTTGGTCAAAACAAAGACAACAACGAAACATCAATTGTCGAATATTTAAAGCGGGCCGCTTAGTTTACGCTCAAAACAACCGCGACGTCTGCGGTTGTTTTGTAATTAAGATTTGTTCGTGCTTTCGAAAATCTTGTCTGCCGATTTAGCGATAAAACCCTGATATAGTTTTCCGTCTGCCATCGGGTAACGTTTGGCGAATTCATAATAGCAGGCTGGGATCTTATAAGTCCCGTCTTCAAACTGAAGAGCCACTTCTTTAGCCATTGTTGAACTTTGTTCAAGCATTTCTTCCGGTGTTCCTTTGATCTCGCCCCCGGATTGGTTCAAAGAGAAACCGTTGGTTTTAATGAAGTTATTTAGTTTCGAAAGGTCATTGAACTTTTTAAGACGATTTACATTCACCGTAAAATGGTTGGCGCGAAAGCCGTAAGCGTATGTCCACGCGGCATATTCGCTATCTTTATAAAGGGCTTCGTAGGTTTTATGAGAACGTTTCCAGCTCGCACCAGAATACAAAAACTCGGGACGTTTTGTAATGCCGTAGTCGAAATCTTTAAAGTTAGCCGTAATTGTTTCGCGAACAAATGGAGTTACTTTCTCAAGTTCAAGTTCACTGATAAAAACCTTAGGTTGGTCGGCGTCCGAGTGCTCGTAATGTTTAGCGTAAAGTTTTTTTTCTTTAAATACGTAATCGTTTTTTTCTTTGTACCCAAGGTCTAAAAAATGTTGCGCCAATGCAGAAATTCCCATTCTTGGTAGATTGAATGTTCGAAAAGCCACGTGATCATTTAACACCGTCTCATGCTGATCACTCAGCAGGCGGTAAATTTTTAAAGCTTCCGGATTAAGAGATGTGTAGTCTTCCCAGAGTTTGTTGAAGATGGGTAAGCTGTTCATGTAGAATTCCTCTTTCGCGTGTTTTGCGTGCGTAACTTTAACAATAAAATAGATTTGAATAGAAAGTCTAGCCCGCCTATTGACCGAGACGTGATCTAATACGGGGCATTAAGGCTTGGTTGTTAGCAGCGATGCCTGACAATGGAGTTCTATGAGTCGAAAAACAATTCCTGAGCTGGAACTTATAAATCAATTGAAAGAGGAGTTGGGCCATATTGCTCGATTCGAAATTATTGGCGAGTCGCAAGAAGAAAATTTACGCATGCCGATTCACAAAGTGACTTTTGGTAGCCAAGATCCTAAAGCCCCAGTGCTCGGTTTAATTGGTGGCGTCCATGGGCTCGAGCGCATAGGGTCGCAAGTAACTATCGCGTTGCTGAATTCATTCTCTCAGCTCTATCAGTGGGACGAGACAATTCGCCATAACTTGGAAAAAATGAGAGTGTTTTTTATCCCGTGTGTAAACCCAATCGGGATCCTAAAAAAACGAAGATCCAACCCAAACGGCGTAGATATCATGCGAAACGCGCCCATCGATGCGGAAGATGAAGTCCCTTCATTTTTAGGCGGACATCGTATTTCTAATTTGCTGCCATGGTATCGCGGCGAGAGAATGGAATCGGAAACAAAAGCATTAATTGATCACGTTAAAAAGGAAATCGAACATGCCTCGGTCGCAGTGACGGTTGATTTCCATTCTGGATTTGGTTTTCAAGATCAAATTTGGTTCCCATATGCAAAAACGCGAAAACCATTTGCTGATCTTGGTTACTTTGATTCTTTCATTAGTTTAATGAATAAAACATACCCAAATCATTTCTACAAAGTTGAACCACAAGCCTACTTAACTCACGGAGATGTTTGGGACTATTTGTACGACTGGAAAAAGAGCCTTAAACAACAAGAAAGTGTATTTTTACCGATGTGTTTGGAAATGGGTTCTTGGATGTGGGTTAAGAAAAATCCACTGCAGATTTTCACACCAGAAGGTGCGTACAACCCAGTAAAAACCCATCGTTATCGTCGGGCTTTACGGCGACATAATACGTTTTTTGAGTTCTTAATTCGTGCATTATACTCACCTCAGAGTTGGCATACGTTAACTCCGGAAGAGTTGGAAAATCATAGAAAAAGAGCCATCGAAAAATGGTACAGTAAATGAGAAACTGGGTATTACTTAGAGGCCTCATTCGGGGCAGTTTTCATTGGCATAAGTTTCCAGAAAAGTTAGCACATGCGTTTCCGAAGGATGCTATTCACTTGTTTGATTTGCCTGGAAACGGACTCAGAAATACGGATACAAGTCCTATTTCGATTCAAGGTTTTGCTGAAGATATTCGATTTTTATCACGCCGTTTAGATAACATCCATGTGATAGCTATTTCTTTAGGTGGAATGATCGCGATGAACTGGATTTCAAGTCATCCCCAGGAAGTAAAACATGCTTTTATTATGAATACGTCGCTTGGGGACACAGGACCTTTTTATAAACGTCTGAACTATTGGAACTATCCACAAATCGTAAAGTCTTTTATGAAAGATGAAACGTTCATCGAAAAATTAATTCTTGATATGACATCTAATAATTTGGATGTTCATGATCAAGTTTTAGAGTACAACATCGAAATGGCCCGGCGCTATCCAATGAGTCGTCTAAATTTTTTCCGTCAAATTGCGGCTGCAGGTAAATCTAGATTTGATGAGCGCCTTAAAAATTATCGAAACTTGAAACTGATGGCATGTGCAAATGATCGTTTGGTTCACCCCGACAATACGTTTAATCTGGGGCGTAGGTTAGATATTCAGCCGGTGGTTCATCCCTGGGCTGGTCATGATTTAACTCTGGATGACCCAGATTTTGTGGTCGATTACATTAAATCCCAAATCTCCCCGGGCTAAGGTAAAGTGTCTAAACATAGGGCAAATAGGCAAATTTTCCTCGAGATTCGACGTTTGTACGATATTTCGACGCGAAAATTTTACACCTCAATGCGATTTAAGTCGAAAATTAGTCCTAATTCACTCAGATATTGACTCGAGTTTAAATTCCATTTTTACTTCCAACTGCTTGATATGAGAGAATAAAAGAGAATGAATCTAGACCACCTTAGCGGGCCCTTTGACCGCCTAAAATCACTGCTGTTTCCTGCATTATTATGTCTAACACTTCAGGCTCAGGCATCGATATACACAAATCAATTTACCGCTCTGGATACGACATCAAAAACTCCGGCTTCTAATAATTTTTTCGGTGTGATCCGTTTTGAAAATATGGATTACTTAACGATGTTACCCGACGCCGAGAAGTTTAATCGGCAACAATATTTATCGGTACGTTTAGGTTTAACTGGATTAAGTTATGATACTCGTTGGGGTTATGGTGTAGATATTCAGGCGGGTAAATATAATTTTGGAGCTTCCAACTATGCGGTCCAAGAAGCATTTTTATTTTATCGTTTAGAGAGTTTTTTTAAAATTTCTGTTGGTCGAAAAAAAGTAGATTGGAGTGTTCTTGATAGTTATTGGAAGACAAGTATCTGGCAACCAAAGTACGCAATCGATTATCTACGTCCTGAAGAGCAAGGTTTAACGGGCGCTTTTTTTGAATATCGCCGCTCTGATTTCCAGTTTGTTGCTTTGACAACACCGATCTTTATCCCGAACATGGGTATCGATATTCGAGAAGAAAACGGGGAGCTGCGATCAGACAGCCGCTGGTTCCGTTCACCGTCTAACAAATATGATTTCAATGGCCGTATTAAAACAATCACATACGACTTGTCGGTTCCCGAAATTCGCAATCTAGTTTCACGACCAGGTGTTGGATTTAACGTAGCTTTAGGGGACAGATCTAAGGGCTTCTGGGCCAATCAAAGTGCCGGCTACAAACCGGTGAATGATTTGCTTCTAAAGCGTGATGGGTATGCGGAAGCGGGCGAGAAGAATGTCAAGGTAGTGGTGTCTCCAGATGTAACATATCACTCGGTTCTTTCTGTCGATGCCGGATATTCATTCCAAAACTTAAGACTGATAGGATCCTATATTGAAGACAATCCAAAGACTAAAATTCCAACGGACGAATGGATTATTCAAGATCTTGAGCCGATGAAGGGCTACTCTTTAATGGTTGAGAACAATATCGACTATTCATTAATACGCGATTTAAAAATTCAACTGGGCTATTTACGTATCGATGGTGGCACAATCAATGATATCAACACTCGATCGGAAAAAGACTCATTCACTCTATTTGACGAGAGATTCTTTTTCTACAATTCTGTTTTATTTAAAACAGAAGGAAAGCTTTTTAAATTATTCAATCGTGATTTTACAACGAAATTTTCATACTTACGGGACTTTAATCAGAAGGGATCTTTGGTTAATACGGAATTTCAGTTTTTCCCGACCCAAAAATGGGCCGTATTAGTTGGCGGAGACTTTATTTCCGTGGATACAGAAAATGATTCGTCGGCGTTTTTAAATCAAAATCGCGCTAATGATCGTGTGTATGCAGGGGTGAACTATGTTTTCTAAAAGGATTTGGAAAGTAGCCTCAGCGTTAATCGTATCAGTCGGCATTTTATCGTGCGGTCTGAAGATTGGTGAAACGCCACCAGCTGCGGCTGTGCCGGGCTATCAAGCTGACTCGTGTTTTGAAACGGCGACTACTAAATTCAGCGACTTCTTCTCCGGAAATGCAAAGGACGAAGAGATTGTCGCATCATGGGACTGTTTTGGTTCCATGGTCAAAGACTTCAAAACTAAAGTTCGCTGTAAGATTCGCGATAGGTGTTCTCCCGGCGAAATTGCTCAGTTCGTCGAAGATAACTTCATGGATGAAAAAACTGACGATATCAAAGGCCAGGCCGTTTCCGCAGAATTACAAGCGCAGTTAATGAAGGTTAAAAAACTATTTTTGGGTGGAAACCTTGAATATATCACAACCGCAGAGCTAGATCGGTTAGGTGACTTGATGGTTAACCTACGAAACCTATCTCGCGAAATTAATCCTTCTATGAAAGTTTTGACTCTTAACTGGGAAAACAAACTTAGATCATCAGAAGTTAGTCTTTTTGATTTTGAAGCCGTAAACGTAAATCTAGTTAAGCTTTCTCAGCAATTAAGTGGTCTAATAAATAAAGAGGACAATGTTTATTATTTTGATGACTTCGAGAAACTTATCACTGAAGCGGGGCGTTTTACAGGATCTGGATCGGGACTGGGCTCAACCATCCACAACTATCTGCCGCTGATCAAACAATTGAAAAAATCAATTAACGGTGGCGATCAGGAGTCGTTAAAAGATAACGAATGGAATTTGTTCCTTCTGTTAGGATCGCGCGCCTATATCCAGTTTTTACGCTATTATTACTTTATTAAAGATCTTGAGCCTGAATACACAAGTCTGCGTTTGGCGTACACGGCGAGAACTATCGAAGAAACATTTCAAATGTTATACGACCTGATTAGCTATAAAGAATCGAATCAGGTTTCTCGTGCTGAAATTGAAGACTTGTTTAAAAGCTTTTCTAATATCTGGCCAGTTTTAAAAACGTCGCCAACGTTGATTGCGGAAGCGATGAAAATTAAACAGGTATTGGTTGGCGGTACAGACAAAGGTTTTGAACGAGATGATTTCCTAAGGGCCCAAAAGAAAGTTAGCCTGATCAAGCAAATTGTAGAAAAGTTCACACCGTACTACCAGCTATATGGTTTAGCTTGGCATCCAGAATTGTTAAAACAATCAGAAGCGTTTGCTTATTTTGCGAAAGCAACTAAGAGCTTTGATGAAATGATCACTAAGATCACAGACGAATTTAAATTTGAAAAAGGTTACGACTACAAAAGCTTGATGAATCTAATGGCAGAAATCGAACGTCTGTATCCAAGCCAGGCGAATCAAGTACCATTAAACAAACGTGTGGGACAATATGCGTGTTTAGCGCAACTAGGAACCGATATCCTTTTAGATAAAACAAGTAATCAAATTAAAAATGCCTGTGAATCTATCGAACTTTCAACGACAGATCTAAGTCGTCTAGTTAAGAAGAGCGGTCAAGTGTTCACTATTTTTTGGGATTACTACTACTTCGTTAGTCGCACAAGAGTCTTATTCAATGATTTAGAATGGCAAATTAAATTAAAAGATTTCGGGTTCAATGTAATATCATTCCTAAGATCTTCAATAGAAGAACGTAAATCTAAACGCATTTCTACTTATGAACTTAAAACAATTACTAACGAACTTGTAAACCTTGAGTTGATTCCAAAAACTATTAAGAAATCGACGATCGAATCTGTAATTCAAACACTGACTACAAAAGTTTTAGTCCCTGATGATTTGAAAAACAAGATTACCCGCTATGATGGTATCGAGCCTTTCCATTTAGAACAGTTATACCGCGAGATCGATAATTTTCTGGGTATCAATATTTTTATTCACCAAGCGTTTGAAAACAAAATTAACCGTAAATTTGATTACAATTTTTTATTGGGTCGATTTAAACAGTCGATCAATGATTCAACTAATCCAAATTTCAAATTGGGAATGACCGAGTACGTGAAAAATTTCGAGTCGAAATTCCCTTCGATCCTTACTGCTGATAACAGAATTTTCTTTAAAAAGAATTCAAATCCTATATATGATAAGCACACTCTAGAAGCCTTTAATATGCATCGGTTCATGGCGGGAATATTACTTCGTTCGTACGCTAAGCGTGAAGCAGGTACCAAAAACGTAAATAGCGTACTTACTGATTGCGAAGTCAAATTAGCTTATCTAGATTTAAAACCGATATTAGTAGATCTTGATGTGATTTCGGATTCAGCGGGAACTGGATTTATCGATGGTCGTTTTGTAGAAGCCAACTTATTCTTAACGAAATCCGATGGTAACGATACCGTTAGTTTTGGTGAGTTAGCCGAATTCGTAAATTACATTTTATCGGGGTTTACGATTGATGATCAGGTAAAGAAATCGATCACGGCACAATGTCCGTCCACAAAAGTAGGAACAGATACATTGGTGGATTTGGCGTGCCTCCGTGGGGCCTATAAAAAATCGCTTACAACATCATTGAACTCGATGCCTTCCTACGTGACCTACTCACAGGCGGAAGTGCCGGCAGAATGGGATGGCGCTTTTTTAAATAATCTTAAAGCTGCTGGTTATAAACCACGCCCAGATTCAAAAATTTCGCTTTCAGACGCGTCGTTGTTACCACATATTCTGCAATACGGTGAAACTATCTTTACGAAGTTTGACACGAATGGGGACGGTATAATCGACAAAAAAGAAGGGATCGGTGCGTTCCCTTCTTTTGCTTTTTTACTTAAAAAGATCGCCAGAAAACAAATGGAAGACGGCGTAATTAAGGAATCAGAATTAGAAGCATTGTTCACCTATATTTTAAAGTATGGAAAAATTCCGGATTGTAGCCGGTCTTTCATCCTGTTGTGCCTATTTGATCGCAATGTAACAAATTGGCTAGACTGGAAGGGTAACTATCGTAAAGACGATTATACGCTAGCTGCGAACCGTACTCAAATTGCTAAAATTCTAGGTATCATTTCTGACTTGGTTTCGACCAGTCCTTCAGTCCAAGAAGATTCGTGTAAGCTATGATTATCTAAGGTCATAAAGATGACTTCCGATAAGCAGTGTAGGAGAAAACGTGTTATTTCCTACACTGGAATTTGCTTTATTTTTCACGATCGTTTTTTATTTAAGCTGGGAATTAGTATTTAATAATTCTTATCGCAAACTATTCCTTTTGTTAGCATCTTACTTTTTTTACGCCACCCTAGATTTTAGATTTTTACCTATTTTGATTTTAAGTCCGACCCTCAATTTCCTTTTTGGTTTATGGATCGGTGTCGAAGAGGACCCAAAAATCAAAAAGTACATCCTAATGTTTACCATCGCCGCAAATCTAACATTGCTGGGCGTATTTAAATACTTCGATTTCTTTGCTGGTGGGTTAGTTGAGATTGTGAATATGTTAGGTGTCACCGCCGCTTGGCAAGATGATGTATTCATGAACTTTGTTTTACCACTCGGTATTTCCTTTTTTACCTTTCAAGGTATTTCGTATTTAGTGGATATCTATAGAAAAGAACTAACGTACAAAAATTCTTTGCTGGATGTTTTATTGTATATCTCATTCTTTCCTCACTTGGTGGCGGGACCCATTGTTAAGGCGAGCGAATTTATTCCCCAGCTAAAACAGCCGCCAAAGACGGATCAAATTCCGTTTTTATTTTCCATTGTTTTGATTGTTTTAGGCTTATTCAAGAAGGTCGTTATTGCTAACTATCTAGGCGTGGATATCGTTGATCCTATTTTTGAAAATCCAAAAGCGTATGGTAGTTTGGATATGATTTTTGCAGTGTATTGTTATGCCGTTCAAATTTTCTGTGACTTTAGTGCTTACACAGATATGGCTATCGGACTAGCGTATTTACTAGGGTATCAGTTTCCACTTAATTTCAATCAGCCCTATCGCGCGACCAGTTTAAAAGACTTTTGGAATCGTTGGCATATTTCCCTAAGTCGCTGGCTCAAAGAATATTTGTATATTCCAATGGGTGGAAATCGCGTATCTGAAAAACGAACCTACCAAAACCTGCTTATTACGATGGGTTTGGGGGGGCTTTGGCATGGGGCCTCTTGGAATTTTATTACGTGGGGTTTATTGCACGGTATTGGTTTAGCGTTTGAAAAACGATTTCAATGGGACGAGGGCATTACCAGTTGGGCGAAGAAGGCACTTCACATATTTTTGGTGTTCAATTTTGTTTGTTTTGCATGGATTTTTTTCAGGGCCGAATCGTTTATGAAAAGCTATGAAGTTCTATTCCAACTTTTTGATTTTTCCAAGCCAATCGTAAAAATGACTCCGTTCTATTTCTGTTTGTTTGCACTGGGGATGAGTTTCCATTACGTAAAGCCGCTTCGTAGCTGGCAAATCAATGATCGTATGTTGAAACTGCCAGCATTTGCGTACGCGTTTATTTTTGCCATTATGATTACAGTGATCACGGCACTGATGCCAGAAGGCATTGCTCCATTTATATATTTTAGATTTTAACTAGAGGCTTAAGAGTGAGTTTAGAAAGAAGTTATAAAAACATTTCAGAATCGTCAAAGATTATCAAGGTTACCTTGGTGCTGGCGCTTCTTGTGAATCTTTCTACTGTTCATGAATGGCTTCAGCAAAAAGAAGCTAGTCCCGTTACTTCGTCATTCTTAAAGTTAACGGAAGCGCTAAAAGATATCGGCGACCAATTTTATTTAAATGCCTTTCGAGACAATTTACGTGCGAATTTCTTGCCGCTGACAAATACTGTGGTTAGTAACTCGCCAGTAGATAGCTCTGCTAACCCAATGATTCCTGATTTGAAAGATCCTAAGCGGCAGGTGGCTGCCATAGATCCTGAAGTAACAAAGCTAGGGATAGAATCTATTGATCTGACTGAAATTGACATGATCGATGACATCCTCGCCGAACCGGGCAAGTCTGCAAAGTTCGACGTGGCCGTTGAAAAACCAACAGGGACGGGAACTCAGAAAAGCATTTTGATTATCGGGGACTCGATTTTAAAATCGGGTTTACAGGAACATTTCGAACGTAACTTGGCTCGCAAAGATCAAAATATCACAATGGAAATTAAATCAAAATCAGGCACAGGCTTATCCCGCCCAGATGTGTTTGATTGGGTAGGCTATGTAGATAAAAACAAAGATCAGTTTGAAAAAACGATTATTTTCCTAGGCACTAACGATGCCCAGAATTTGTTGATTGATAAAAAGGTTATCCCTTTTGATTCTAAAGAATGGAAAGAGGAATATAGCCTTCGTGTTCGAACATTGTTGCAGAAGGCGTGTTCGAAATCCAAACAAGTTTACTGGGTAAGTTCGCTTCGCATGCGTTCTGATACGTTCGATGCTAAAATGCGTTCGTTACATGATGTGGTTCGTAAGGAAATCAAAACTCAGTCTACCTGTGCACAGTACGTATCTGTTTCCCAGTGGTTCACTAAGAAATCTAAATACACAGATACTTGGATCACGGAATCTAAAAAAGCCGGTAAAAAAACTATTAAACTCAGAGTCGCCGATGGTATTCATTTGACCTATTGGGGAGCTGATTTATTTTCACAAAAGTTAATCGAGTCCATTTATGAGTAAGCGTAAAGTTAACTTCATTGGTGATTCTCATTCCGTTCTGACATTTGGCCAGACATTAATTGATAAACTAGCTCATGACGTAGATCTGCATTTGATCGGATTTAGTGGTATGCGGTTGATGTACTTAACTCATTGGCTCGATCAAAAAGAAGACTTAAAGATTTTAAATTGTGAATTTAAATTTCGCGATACGCCTGGATTCAGCAAAGACCCAGTCGACATAGGGATCGGTTTTAAGATGAATGATGCCGACGCTTTAGTAATTGCGTTAGGAACGAACGATATCGTTAAATGTATAGAGTCTAAACAGAGTTTTGAAAAGCTTTTAGGGCCGGCGATTGAAGCAGAACTCAAAAAGATCGCGGTTGAAACTGTGGTGTTCATCGAACCACCGCTGCTGGGAATTGATAAAGATAAAAAGATTCGCACGCAGCTGCTAGAGCAAATTAAACGTCATGGATTTCAAATTATCCCCTGCGGGAAGTTCAAAGCAGATCAACCCGACGGAATTCATATGCGAAAAGAAATGGCGCAAGCATTTGGGGAGTATGTGGCTGCCGAATTATTAAAATTGGTTCTTCCACATCATTGATTCGACGGGAATAGGTTTTACTTCGTTGTATTTAGCCGACGTTTTCGTATTGTATGGAGTTAATAACTTGCCATCAATTTCAAAGTAAATGATTTGTCCAACAGGCATTCCAGCATAAATACGGACTGGTTTCTTCACAGAAATTTCAAGTGTCCAATGATTACAGAAACCTACGTCACCTTTGCCGGCAGTTGCGTGTATATCAATTCCCAAACGACCAACCGATGATTTACCTTCCAAGAAAGGGACATGCTTGTGAGTTTCTGTGTACTCTAAAGTCACCCCTAAATAGAAATTTTCTGGAGTTAGAACATATCCTTCGGGTGGAATTTCGAAGGTTTCGATTTCGTTATGTTTTTTTGCGTCCAAAACGGAGTCTTTATACACCGCTAGAGTTTTTCCTAAATGGACATCATAACTATTACTGCCTAAACACTCACGACGAAAAGGCTCTACCTTGATAGAACCTTCATCCATACATTGAAGTATTTTTTGGTCAGTAAGAATCATTAACTACTTAGTTTCTCTGTGAACAGTGTGTTTTTGTAGATTAGGGTTGTACTTTTTTAATTCCATACGTCCCGGAGTCTTTTGTTTGTTCTTAGTTGTAGTGTAACGAGATACTGGTTTGCCAAGTGCGCGTGCTTCTGTGCATTCCAAAGTTACGATAATACGTCCTGATTTCTTAGCCATAAAAACCTCTTTAATTCAAAAATACAGCCTTTAGCTAGTAACAAATTCACTTGGGTTTAGCAACACGAAATGTAATGATGAACTGGAAAAAGTCGTTTAAAGAGATAAAAGGAGAACACCATGAATCCCATAACAACTCTAATCCTGTCCCTTTTCTGGGTTTTTGAATCGATATCGACTCCGCTGGGGTATTACACTGGCGAGCATTTAAGCACAAGCAGTCTTCAGGTTATAGCTGCGGCCGCGAAACCGGGATCTGTTATCGTAATTGGTGAGCCTCATGATAATAAAATGTCCCAACAAGGGCAGCTAGAAATAATGAAAGCTCTAAGGACCGCGGGTCATACCGTATCTGTCGGTATGGAATTTATTTCATACCCTGATCAGGCTTCTTTGGATGAGTACCGTACTGGGACTTTGCCTGAAGCCGATTTTTTAAAGAAAATAGGCTGGGGCAATAACTATGATGTGTATCGCGATCAAATTCAGTTTCCTTTACTTGCCGAAGGAGCGCGTACAATCGCCATAAATGCTCCGCGTTATTTGACAACCAAAATACGTAAAACGGGATTTGAAAGTCTGACCACTGAAGAACGTGCGTTGCTTCCCCCAAATTACCAGGGCGGTAACGACAACTACCGCGAACGATTTGCAATCGCCGCCGGTCACCATTTAACGCCGCAGTCATTCGAGGGCTATTTCAACGCTCAAAGCGTTTGGGATGATACGATGGCTTGGAAAACAGCCGAGTTTTTAAAGGCCAATCCAACGCATGTATTTGTAATTGTTGTTGGTCAATTCCACGCGGAATATGGTGGCGGCCTGCCGGATAGATTGAAAGCCCGCGGAGTAACGTCGGTCCTGACCGTAAGTCAAGTTGACCACTCTGTTTATTCTGATGAAGAATTAGAACAAGAGCTATTGCCGCATTCAAAGTTTGGCCCGCGTGCCAATTACCTTTGGATTTTTTAGAGGAGTAAAATGTTTCCGACGACCACACGTGTTTTGATTGTTGATGATATGGCCTCTATTCGTGACTTGGTTAGAAACCAACTGCGTGCGATGAATTTCAACGAAATTATCGAAGCTGAAGACGGCGTGCAAGCATGGAGCATTATTGAAAATCAATATGCTCAAGCGAATCCTGTTGAGCTTGTTATTTCCGATTGGAATATGCCGAATATGAAAGGCTTAGATCTTTTAAAGAAAGTGCGATCGAGTCAGCAGTTCGTTCAATTACCTTTTATATTATTAACCTCAGAAGCCGAGCGTGAACAAGTTACGGAAGCGGTTATGGCTGGGGTTTCGCAATACATCGTGAAACCATTTTCTGGGAAGGTTTTTGAAGAGAAAATGAAAACGGCGTATCAGAAACATTTTAAGAAATAGCCGTCGTCGGTAGCGGTTTGGCATTTGGGGTTTCCGTACGGTTTTTCGTTTCCCTTTTTTTAGGCTGCTTTTTTTATGAGTGTCTTTTGTGTTTCTGGGTAAGGTAGGGTGAATACGAATTCTGTGTATTGACCTAGTTCTGTGTTTATTGTGATTGTTCCACCTAATAAATCTACTTCGTGTTTTACGGCATCGAGTCCTACGCCGCGACCGCTGGTTTCTGTTACTTCATCGCGTGTTGAAAAAGATGGGTTGAAGATATAATAGATCACTTCGTTGTCGGATAAATGGGCGTGAGCGATTTTCTTTTGGATTAGTTTTGCGCGAATTCGTGCTGGATTTACGCCTTGGCCATCGTCCCGATATTTTATTTGTAAGCATTTTTTATTTTTTTGAGTGATGACTTGGAAATCTAAAGACACCGTGCCGTTTAGGCTTTTACCGACTGTGTTTCGGATTTTCGGTGTTTCGATGCCATGGTCGACTGAGTTTCTTAAAACGTGAATGAAACTATTGAAGAAGCTATCGAACGCTTTATGTGGAATCGGTGTTGTATCGTTCTTTACGACTAAGGGGCTGATTGACTTTCCCAATAGTAGTGCTGTTTTTTCAATAACGACGGGGAATTGACTAACTAGATTTTTAACAGGCTGGAAATAGATCTTTTCTTCGATGAAATTTTTAACTTCGTCGATTTTTTGAAAACGAAATATCGTATCTAGATCAGATTGTGTGAGTTGAACATTTTCGTCATCTTTTGGGGCGAGCTCGCCAAATACATTAGTGTAGAAGTTAATGATAGATAGAGATTCCATTTCAATAATATTTTTTAGATCAACGATTTCAGCGGAAATGGGGGTAGGCGGGTCCTGTGGAATCATTTTTTCTTCTAAATGATGAGCGGATTCTTTTAAGTGATTATACGAAAACGTAGCAGCGCCACCTTTGATTGTGTGTAGAATTCTAAGTATAGAATCGCGACTATAGGTGACATCCGCTTTCAATTTTTTAAATTCAGCATCTAAGGTGCCCAGCTGTGATTTCGTTTCCAAAAGGAAAAGGCGAAGTTCCTTTTTGTTTTGGATCATTTTTAGTATCGATTGAACTTTCTCACGATCGTTTACGGCTTGTGTTTGAGCCGCAACTAAATTTGTAACATCAGAGCCAACGCAAACGATTTTTTCAATTTGATTTTGCTCGTTACGGATCGGAAAATATTCCAAAGAAATTGTTTTTACAGAGTGGGGGATTTTGTCCGGGCCAAGTGGTTTCAAGTCTTCAAAAGGAAGCATTTCGCTAAACACGGTAAAAAGCCAATTTTTAAACCCTTCAACTTTGCTTGGCGGAATTTTTATAACATCCCAAATGTTTTGACCATTAGGTGCTATTTCCAAAATATCCAGACATGCTTTTGAAAACAGCGGCGCACATACTCCTTGAGCATCAAAAACAAAAAAAGCTTGGTTTAGACTATCTAAAAGGGCCTTCATCAAAACGTTTAAATCTTGAATTTCAGCAGTGCGTTTGCGAACAATGGATTCTAAATCTTTGTTGTAAATTTCGAGTTGATTGCGAGCGGCTTGAAGCTCATTTATATAGGATTCTTTTTGTTCTAGCTCCGCTCTGTATTTTTTCTGCAAACGTTCTTCCAATGTAACGTCACGAAAGAATACTAGATATTCATTCACATCTGGTTTGGATTGAAAGGGTTGTATTGTAATTTGAGCTTTTCCGTTCTCGTAGGAGTCTGTATTAAATTTAATTTCTTTGTAGGGAGTCTCTGCGGAAATTGTCGGCAGCTGAGTTAAGTAGTCGAAAGTATCCTCAAAACGAATGGCTTGTTGTAAAGTGGTTTTCATACGGACGAGCTTGCGCGGATTAACCCCGCAAATCGTAGCCGCAGTTTCGTTGCAATAAACGATGTGTCCTTCGGAATTTAGGACAAATACCGGTTCAAGCAAAGAGTCGAATAGTGAATAGTTCACTTAAATACACCCTCATTCTTATTGTGAATGAGTTGGAATTCGCGCGGCTCTGTCCAATCAGAAATTCGGCTTTTATCCGCATCGATTTGGCGAACACGCCAGTATACTTTACCAAGAGGCAGCTTGGTTTTGATCAAAAATTTGTTTTCAGTCAGTTTCTCGCGTGCGTGAATTTTGGTAAACTTTTTATCAAATGCGATTTCGAGTTCGAAATCTTTTTGGTCTGTTGTTGAATCCCAGTTTAACCAAATAAATGGTTCAATTTCTTTTTGTAAGAAAACGGTCATTTTGTTTTTTGGTTCAACTAAAATCGGTTTAGATAGTCTTTTTATATAAGCGTAGCTAGATGTTTCGATGTTAGAGGGCTCTGATTTTTGTAGTTGGCTAGAATCGGATGCGATCACGCGGAAGTGAACGTCACCGGGTTTAGCTACTTTGTACGTAAAGCTATTTGAGTCGACGGTAAATGTTTCCGGTTGCTTAAAATCTTTAGTGTCGGAAACTTCGACGGTGTATTTGCTGGCTAAATATATGGGGTTCCAATTAAGTTTCAAATTAGTGGGTGGTGCAACACTATCAGGGTTATCACTACGTAAAACTACCGGAGTCACCGCGTTTAATTTTGGAGCGCTGAACTTAGTTTGTAACTCGCCCACGTCACTGTAGTCGCTAGGCACATTGTCACTGCTATACGCACGAACACGAAAGTAATGAGGTCCATATGTCTTGGGAACATAGTTAACTGTCGTTGTTTTTGAAGCTAACTTTGTTGGTTTTGTAAACTTGGGGTCTTTGAACGACATTTCGACTTCGTATCGAGTTGCTTGGGCAGAAGGTTGCCACTTGACGGCTATCGGATTTATAGACGATGGAGATCGTGAAGCAGAGGAGCTAAATGTTAATTTTTTCGATAGTAATACAGGAACACCTGGTTTAACTGGCTCTTTCGCGTGGGCGGCCACCTCGAATGATCGTGGATCACTCCAATCCGTAAAAAGATTTTTTTGTTTTCCGCGAATACGTGCGAAGTAAATACCGTTGCCTAGCTGGTGTTCTAACGAGAATGCTTTTTCTAATTCTCTATCTAAAAGTAGAGGCTGTTTAAAATCTGGGGATGTTGCTAATTGTACCTGAACTGTATCATATAGATTTGTCCAAGACAACTTTACGGTTTCTTTATAGGTAGCGATTTGGCCAACGATTTCCGCTTCAAATTTTTTGCCCTCTGTGGGTTCAACAAAAGCCAACTTTTCAAGAAATTGAACAGAGAACGACCTGGGTTCTGTATTGACCGTATTGCCTGCGGCATCTTGCCCTGAGATCTTCCAGAAATACGTTCCTGGTTGTAGATCTTTTACTAATACTTTAGATTTTATATTTGGAGTCGTTAAAACAATTTTGGTGAACCCAATATCTTTACTAATAGTCAGAGTGTTGTTTTCTGTGCCTTGACTATGCCAATCCAGGAGAAACGTTTTTTCTAAAGGACTTTGATAAAATACAGCATTGTCCGCTGTTAGAAGGTTAATTATTCCCGGAGCCGTTTTTTGAACAACACCTGTAGGTTTAATAATGAGAGGCTGTTCTTTAACGAGCTCTTCAATATTGGAATTAGCCGTTTGTTTAACTGATAATTTTCCTGAGATAAGTTTGATTTTCGTTAAGCCATACTTTGGTTTTTTGATTTCAATTTTTGATGAATCTGATTCTTTTTTAAGAATGATTTTTTGTGAGCCAGCTTTAAGTTCTAACTTCGACGTAGGGTTGATTTCTGTTTGGATATTTCCGTAGCGGAGGTTTAACTCAAGACTGCCATTTTTAGATACTAGCGTAACAAGTGAGTTTTCATTTAAAAAGATTTTCGAGCCGTCTACCAGGTCGATTTGAGTTTGTGAACGTTTTCCCGTGAAAACGCTATCTCGTTCAAATACAACTTCGGCTTTGTGAGCCGCGTTCCATGTAAAGCTATCACTCGCTCGAAGGCGTACATCGTTTTCGGCTTGCTTGATGAAACCAATCTTTGCATTTCTAGATTCGCGGCTATGAAAAAGGAAGGAGTCGTCATACAAAAAGTATGAGAACACACACATGATTGTGATCGCGAGTACTAAAATAGCTTTGTCGGTACGATTAAACTTTAATGGCATGACAGTTATCTATCGACCGATTTGTGGCAAATCATTACTAAATAAAGGTCCAGACTATATACCTATTTAGGTCTAGGTCCCCTAGACCTTTCACTACCTGACTTCTTTATTAGTTATCTTTTGAGACACTTCCTTTTAAAATAAAAGTTGTGAAAAAACGAACTTTCTCTTTAAAATACAAGATTTTACTTTTACTTACACTTATTCCCACGATCGCCTTATTCACCTATGTGTTGCTGGCGATGAGTATCTTTTCGAAAGATAAGATAGCGTATATATACGATTCGTCAGGGAATTTATCGCAAGCTCTATCCCAGCAGTTGCGAGTGCTTATCACTGGAGTCATTTCAAATAACAAATCAGTATTTCAAGAGTTCGTTACGACACGAAACTTTAGTACAGCCGCGCGGGCGCACTTTGAAAATGCGAATAATACGGACGCTGTTTTAGCTTATGAAGTCGATGAGACAACAAAGCAGGTTGCTCTGCTATCTATGATGGCAAGAAATAAAGTGGACTATGATAACTTGAAAACGAAAATTGATAACCAAGTGAAATACGAAGCACAGTACATCAAAGGTAACCAGCGTATTCTGTATAATTTAGATCAAAACGATAAAATCTATTTCGTCGAAAAAACGACACCGGAAGCGGGAACTAAGGCGATCTATTTTGTAATTGTGATTAAAGTCGAAGAATTCTACGATACGTTTTCTACGAGCTCGGCGCAGCAGCTATTCTTAATTAATCAGTTTGGCCAAGTCGTGTTGGGCCCGGGCCAAGTTACTGAAAAAGATATTTCTAAAGTTTTTGATTTAAAATTTTTGAAAACTAAGGACAATCGTTTTCAACAAGGGGTTGAAGAAACGACGGATATGGAAAAGAAAGAGATGATTATTTCTTTCGCAGAAATTGGTTTCGGTGATTCCTATGTTTTGGCTGCTGTGAAAAAGGAATTAGCGTTATCTGCTCTTGATCAGTTAGTAAAAAAATCTGTTATTTTCTTTGTATTACTCGTTGCAATTATCGCAATCGTATCGTTGTTTGCGTCGGGTTCGATTACCAATGCCTTGACTCAGCTTTTTGAAGCGACAGAAAAGGTGAGTCAGGGTCAATTTGATATCCAAGTAAAAGTTAAGACATCCGACGAAATTGGTGTGCTAGCGGATAACTTCAATTTGATGGCCAAAGAAGTTTCGCGCCTGCTTGAGCAAACGGCTGAAAATGCACGTATGCAGAATGAATTGCAAACGGCAAAAACAGTTCAGGAAACTCTGTTTCCGGATTCCAATGCCTTATTAGAAAAAATCGCAATCTCGGGCTTTTACGAGCCAGCGAGTGAGTGTGGTGGTGATTGGTGGCACTATTGTAAGATCAATAATCGTGTGTTCTTTTGGATCGGAGATGCGACGGGCCACGGTGCTCCGTCGGCACTTATTACAAGTGCTGCTAAGTCAGCGGCAGCCATTATTGAATCGTTAGATGTCGGTCCGGGTGGTGCTATGGAGTATTTAAATCGCTGCATTTACGAGGTTTCACGTGGCCGCTTGATGATGACATTCTTTATTGCGTGCTATGACCCCGCAACAAAAAAATTGACGTACGCAAATGCCTCGCATGAATCACCCTATTTGATAAAAAAGAAGTCAGGCCCAATTAAAAAGAAAGATTTAATACCATTAAACGATGTAAATAATCCCAGATTGGGACAAGCACGTAATACGAAATACGACGAGACAACTGTGGATTTCGATTATGAGGACTTTATTTTCTTCTACACCGACGGCGTTCCTGACGTTAGAAATGGCTCTGAGGCGGCTTGGGGCGAACGCGAGTTCCTAAAAACGATCGTTGAAACACAGACTGATTTTCCACCGGTAGATGTTTTTATTGAAAGATTTGTAAATAAAATGCAAACTTATAGAAGCGGTTCAACGTTAGTGGATGACGTGACCTTTTTCGGAATTAAAAATTTAAATGGCTAAAGGATTAGTATGTCTAAATTTGAATTAAAAATAGATAAAAATGCGGACGCGGCTAAAATATCAATTGCGGGAATCATTGATGAGGACGTGGATTTCAACGAGTATAGCTTATCAGGTTTAAAACAAATGGAATTGGATTTAAACAATGTAAAAAGCATTAATTCATGTGGGATTCGAGAGTGGATCAAATGGTTAGGATCAAACTCTCAAGCGAAAATGACTTATATAAACTGCCCTAAAATTATTATCGATCAAATTAATATGGTAGATGGATTCCTTCCTCAAAACGGAAAAGTTCAGTCGTTCTATGTTCCTTATTACAATGACGACAGCGGAACCGAAAAGAATGTATTGTTTAGACACGGTACAGAGTTTACAGAATCTGGAGTTAAACCTCCCGAAAAGGTCGTGGATGAAGCCGGTAACGCCATGGAAATGGATGTTATCGAATCTAAATACTTTAAGTTTTTGAATAAAAAGTAGACTTTTTGAGTCTAGCCCAGGGTCTAGGTTTATCTAGACCGGGCATCGATAATTCCGCCGATCGCAACATAATCCCATATTTTGGTCTTAAAATTCTAAAGTTTGCTCAAGTAGAAACCGAACAACAAGTGTGTCGAAAAATAAGATTTTAATTTTAGAAGATGATAAAACTCTAAGCCAATCCCTCCAGGAAGCGCTAGAGAAACGTGGCTTTGAGGTCATCCCAGCTGCTAATGCAGAAGAAGCCAACGCTCTTTTAAACGAACACAAAGTGGACTATATATTTGTAGACTGCTTGTTGCCAGGAATGTCTGGCGATGAGTTCGTAATCAAACTTAAAAAAGATAAACCAGATAGAAAATTTAAGGTTATTTTGATGTCTGGTATCTACACAGATAAATCAACGATTCAAGATATGCTTAAGCGTACCCAAGCGTCCGCATTTTTGAAGAAGCCGTTTGATCTAGATCAAGTTTTTAACATTGTAAAAGAAAAAGAAGATAACGCGAAAAAAGAATCTCCTCGAAAAATGTTATACCAAATTTTTTCGAAGGATATGGTTTCGACTCGTGAAAAAAGAAAGTTAATCGAAAGCATTGAAGAAATCTCGGCTTACGATTTGCCATTTATTTATAGTTTGCTTACCGAAACAAAGAGCTCTGGTTATTTAAATATTTATTTTAATGACGGCAGCGTGTCTGGTATCGCGTTCTCTAACGGCTGTATCGTGGCCGTAGACGTAGAAGATAAATCTACCTATATTGGGGAGCTATTGATCCAGAGTGGTTATGTAAGCCCAACTGATATTCAAAAAGCATTGCAATCGAAAAATAATCAACGACTTGGGCAACGATTAATTTCTTCAAACTTAATGAGTCCGCACGCGCTTGATTTAACGATGATCGAACAGATGAACGTACGTTTATCAAAAACGATTTCGGAAAAGACGGTTAAACTGAATTTTTCGGCAAGTGAAGTGGAATTAACTCAGCCAAATATCGATTCTGAATTGCTTCTTAATTATTTGCATGACTGGATTGCCTCTAAGCTACCAACAAACTGGCTTAAAAATCTATATATGATGTGGGCTGGGCATCAGATCATTCCAAATGCGCACTTAAAACCTGATCATCCCTGTATGCAAATGAGCTTAATCCAAAGCTTAGACGGCTTATTAGATAAGTTAGCTAAGAAAACGACATTAAGCGAATTGTTAGGCGTTCCAGACTACAATCAGGCGGCACTTTACAAAGCTTTACACTTTTTGGTAACAAAAGGCTTAATCTATTTCTCTCGTAATATCTCCTTTGATAACGTGGACGAACATTTTGATTATTTAACCAAGCTTAAAGCTCAAATTGAAAATAAGTCAGATTACGAAATGTTAGAAGCCTTGGGTTTAACTCAGTACAATGATGCGGAATCGGCGGCTAGCGAAATTGAAACCCTTTTAGGCCAAGAGCCAATGAAGAAAGAAGCTAAGAATTTTGGTGTGTGGTACGAGTTATACAATAAAATCTCGACAGCGATTAACTCTTTGAATCCAGAAGCTAAAATTCAATTGAAGAAAGCAATCGAGAAGAATGAAGCTGAAAACCGAATCAAGGCCAATCAGCTATTAGACGAATCGAAAAAAGAATTAATGTTAAGTCAGTTCCAATCGGCTTTAGTTAAGTTAAAAGAAGCAGGGAAGCTGTCTGGTACATTGTTCCAGTACAATATTTATATCGCTTGGGCGCGCCTAGGTATGAATATGCAGAAGAAAGACAAGAATGTGATCAAAGAGATCGAATTTGATCTAATGCAAATTCCTGCAGATGAACGTTATGATTATTTATACCCTTATGTAATGGGGCTTTATTATAAAGCGACTAACGATTATTTAAATGCGAAAAAGTCTTTTGATAAGGCATTAGCTATGGATAATACATTCTTGGCCGCTAAGCGTGAATTAAGCTTGATCGAACAAATGATGAAGAAAACGCGCAAGAATGACAATTTATTCACGATGGATCTTAAGGACGTTGTAACCGTTCTATTTAAGAAAAAATAAACAAATACCGTAAGCTGTTTGGCGTTCGACGTCGGGGGTCCCGTTTACGTTTTTGTGTCCGGGTCGTTTGGCGTTTCCGACTGGTGAGATTCAATTACTTCCTTTGCTTTTTTTCCTGTAATTCCTAGCCATTCTGGAAAGAAGAAAGCTACGGCTATGAAGATGGCAGTGATGAATATAAAAAATATACCTAAACCTACGATGATGTCCATTTCGGTATCCTATTCCAGATGAATGAATTGGACAAGTTTACTAAACTCAGTTATGCGTTAAAGTATGGGTTATAATCCTAAAGATCACTTTTTCAAAAAGGCCAAGGCCGAAGACTATTTGGCTCGGTCTGTTTATAAACTTCAAGAGATCGATGAAAAGTATAAGATCATCAGAAATAGCGATATCATTGTTGATCTTGGAGCTTCCCCAGGATCTTGGTCGCAATACTGCCTAAAACATATTGGGCAAAACGGTCGCCTGATTGGGATTGACCTGACAGACGTTACCGTTATCAAAGATCCCCGCTATATATTTTATCACGAAGATATTTTTAGAATGAATTGGCCAGAGGAGCTAGCTAAGCTGAATGTTCAAAAACTGGATGTAGTTCTTTCCGATATGGCCCCTAAAACCACAGGCATTAAGCTTACAGATCAAGCGCGATCTTTGGAATTGTGTCAGATGGCCCTTCAATTCTCGGCAGACTATTTACGACCGGGTGGTAAGTTCGTATGTAAACTGTTTCATAGTGAGCAGTTCAAGGAATTTCAAATAGCAATGAAAAAACAATTCAAGCGAGTTGAGGCGATGAAGCCTGATTCTACTCGAAAAATCAGTAAAGAAATTTTCCTAATCGGTCTTGATAAAATTTGAGGTTTTATGAAAACAATTGCCATGTTTTGTGGTGCCAGATCCGGAATTCCTGAACACGCCAAGACTGCTGATGAATTTATTCAGTGGATGAAAGACACGAACTATAACATGGTTTATGGTGGCGGAGGTACTGGGATAATGGGTACTGTTTCGAATGCCTTAATTAGAAATGGGAACAAAGTTGTCGGGGTCATTCCACATTTTCTATATGATTGGGAAGTTGGGAATGATGATTGTAGTGAGCTGATCAAAGTAATTTCGATGCACGAACGTAAAAAAATAATGTTTGATCGCGCCGATGCATTCGTTGTGCTGCCAGGTGGATTTGGCACCCTTGACGAAATTTGCGAAATGATAACTTGGAAACAGTTAAAAATTAATGAAAAGCCAATCGCATTTTTAAATTCGACTGGCTATTTTGACAAATTTTTTGATTTCATCGAGTACGGAGTTTCGGCCGGTTATATTTCGACAAATGATCTGAACCGAATTCAAAAATTGAAATCTATGAATCAGTTTAGCTGGGACGCTATATGAGACGTTTAGAGAAAGGCGAACGTAAGCAGGTGTTGAGTTGGGGCTTATATGATTGGGCGAATAGTGCATTCTCGACGACAATCATGGCTGGATTTTTCCCCGTTTTCTTTAAACATTTTTGGAGTCAGGGATTTTCGGCAGTCGATACAACGGCAAAATTGGCGACGACGGTCAGTATCTCTAGCTTTATTATTGCTATGATTTCGCCAACTCTGGGCGCGATTGCCGATCACAAAGGTCAAAAAAAAGGTTTTCTTATTCTATTCATGTTAGTCGGCGTAGCGGGATCTGCGGCATTGGCGTACATCCCATCAGGCGAGTGGTTTACGGCTGCGCTCATTTATGGTATCAGCATGATGGCCTTCAATGCGAGTTGTGTATTCTATGATGCTTTATTGCCGTTCGTAGCGCGCAAAGATCATTTGGATTATGCGTCCTCATTAGGGTACTCGTTAGGCTATTTAGGTGGCGGGGTTTTGTTTGCCCTGAATGTGGCAATGTACCTAAAGCCGGATTTATTTGGCTTTTCAAATGGTGCGAGTGCCGTTCAGTTTTCGTTCTTGAGTGTTGCCATTTGGTGGTTTGTATTTTCTTTGCCACTTATGTTTTTCGTCAATGAGCCAAAGCAAACCGCGTCTTCAAAAGAAGACTGGTGGACGCTGACTCGTGCTGCGGTTTTAGCCATGAAAAATACGTTCCTGGAAATTCGTAAAGATCGTAATTTGTTTATTTTTATGTTGGCATTCTGGCTTTATATTGATGGTGTCTATACGTTAATCACCATGGCTGTCGATTACGGGATATCATTAAATTTTGAATCTAAGGATTTAATTGCGGCATTGTTGATTACTCAGTTTGTAGGATTCCCTGCGACGTATGTGTATGGTGTGATTTCTAAGCGCTGGGGGTGTCGCAAGCCAATTCTGTTTTGTATAGCGGTGTATGCGTTGACGGTGGTGCTGGCTTCGCAAATGAAAACGCCCTTTCATTTTTATATTTTGGCTGGGGTCATAGGGCTAGTGCAGGGTGGAGTTCAATCCTTAAGCCGTTCCTTATTTGCTAAAATGATATCTGAAGAAAAGAGTGGTGAGTACTTTGGCTTTATGAATCTGATTGGGAAGTTTGCTTCCGTTTTAGGGCCAGCGATAGTAGCGCTAACCGTAATGTTAGTAAAAAAGTCGGAGTACGGTTTGATGGGATTACTGATACTATTCGTAGCCGGCGGCTATTTGCTGATGAAAGTCAAAGAGCCCGCATAAAACGGCACCTCAAAGGCGTGCCGTTTTATCTCGCTTAGAATAAATAATTTAGACCTAAGTTGACGTTAACTTGGGTGCTTTTAAGTGAGTTTTCATCCGACATTGAAATACTCTGAATACCTAAACCATAGTTGAAGTAGAATGAATGAGTTAATTGCAGATACAGTTTGTAATCCGCAGTCATTAGACTTTTAATTTCAATTTCGTTTGATTTCGAGCCTAAGTAGTAGTTGAAATTCCATTTATACCAGTCTGCGACCGTGTTCATTAATGAAGATGTGAACATCGTCTTTTGGCCTATCCCAAGCCCAATTTGCGAGAACGACAAATTGCCCAAAGACATTGAACGCAGACCTACAGACCCAAAGAATGATGGATCTCTGAAGTTCATTCCGGCTGTTAAACGATGTGAATAGCTAAACTCAGTAATAGTCCATTTATCAATAGCATCGGTTTTCGTAAGGGCTTGGTCCATTGTGAGGCTTAAACCCGAACGTTTGGTGATCCAATAGTTTAAACCGAGATTGCCGAAACTCACTTTTTCAGCAGAAACGTACGTCGCGCCTAAGTGGGCTTCAAAGGCCGCCGCTCGATAGATGGATTGATAAATAGCGTATTCGTTTTTATCTTTTTTTAGATACAGAATGCGTTTGTTGTCTTGGCCCTTTTCTAAACTCGTTACGTTCCATTCGATTTTTTGACCATTCTTAGATACTTTGGAATTCGTATCTTTCGATGAAATAGTGACGCCTTTGGGTAACTCAAGAGTCATTTTCTCTGATGAAGAATAGGTCTCGTTAATTAAGTCTGTGGAATTGGTACGTAAACTTTCTGTGGGGAGGGCGCCGCGGACGAAAAATTCTTGGCGGAATGGGATGCCGCCTTCACCCTGAATATAGAAAACAGGAAAGTCGGCCGGTAATTTAATCTGCCACATAGAATTGGTTAGATTAGTAACGTTTTTCTCGCTGACGGGACGTGAGCCTTGGCTTGTCAGTGAGAGTGATTTTCCATCATCGGAAATGATAATATCTTTGAAGTCGACGGGGCGTAGTCGGGTTTCAATTTCAAGCTTTGCGCCCGATTCACTTTGACCAATAAAGTTGATGCTTTCAGAGATATCATTTAGGAAAATAATTCCTTGTTCGCCGACTTCTGCATTATTAATCAAGATTTGGGCGCGCTTTTTGTTTTCAGAGCGCATTTTAATTGTTGGTTTACCGTCTTTAGACGATAGATAAAGTTCAACCGAACATAAATCAATGCGTGTCGATTCCTCTTTGCGTTGTAAGCAGAATTTGAAAAAAGGCAGGTATTTAATTTCGTCTAGTAAGACAGTTTCAATGGATGTTTTGAAGATCGCTTTGTCTTTACGTAGCAGACTATCCGCTTCCGACTTTTCACCTTCCTTAGGATCATCTTTAGCCAGTTCAATATTTTCTTTTTTTATTTCGTAGGTTTGGATTGCTTTGCCGTAGTTGTTAAACAGAACGAGTTCGGCCTGCTCAAACAATCCCGCCGGCCAGTTAAAGATAAACTGGTATTGTGATCTATCAAGTGCCAATTCTAAAGACAGATTGTTGGAGTCAATAACGATATCACCAATTTTAATTGTCGAACTGTTTAATAAGTTGTATTCAAACTTTTGCGGTAAAATTTGTAGATTGTTTTTTTCCGGTAAAAAATAAACAGGTTCTTTTTCTTTTGTAAAAGCAGAAATTGTGAAAAGAGATACGGTGATGACTAATAAATTTAGGAAACTATTTTGCATACGTCCTCAAATGATTTGCCTTTCACGATGCTTTTAATAACGTGAATCGATTTTGTGATTTTAGCCAAAAAGTCGCCATCACTAGCAATTGTGATTCGACGTTGATGGCCATTCCAAGCCATTTTAATTTTTTCGTTTAACAACAGGGCTTCCGTGTGAGTTTCTGTACGGATTGGATTTGAAAGATCATAGTTCTCATTAGAAGCAGTATCCAAATGAATCACCCAATCATATCGTTCTAATTCCACTTTTTTGTTAGACTGGATATTTTTAAAAAAATCGTCTTCGTCGTTTGGCCAGTATGCAATACTGTCTAGCGAACCACGATCAAAAACCAAAAGGGCATTTGTGGATTCCCCAATGGCGATCGTTTCCAATTCACGTTGGGTGAAATAGATTGCCCGTTGAGTCGCAATACGTCCAAGTATAGATTTTTTACGAGGGAAGCCGCCGCCGTACAAAATGCTAGCCGCTTCTGGCACAACTGTAATTTGCAAACCAAATTCTTTTTTTAAAGTTTCAAGAAGGGTAGTCTTTCCACCAGATGGGCCACCTGTGATGGCCACTTTAATTTTATCCATGGAAATATCTTAAAACCCAAAAAAATAATTAGCAATAGGATCTAGTGATAATATTTGGCAACAGCATCGTGACCAATCCAACGTGTAGATACAGAAGGTTTGAAGCAATCATTCAACATTAATCGACCACAAGACTTAAAAACGACTTCACTCAAAACACTGGTGATCAAATTTTTAGGGTTTTCGTGCATATCGATGACATCATCAGAGCACTTAAGCATTACTTCCATTTGTGTTCGAGTCGACTGCATAGGCCATCGGGCAAATTCGCGGTTCATAGCTATGATTTCGGGCTTGGCATAATAAGTTTTGATAATTTGAAATACATCGGCCATCGTTTTACCAGACTTAAGCAAGGCCTGGCACTGATCACTGATGTGTTTGGCAACCGTCGGGTTTTCTTTTTCAAGGGACTGGAGCAATGGATATAATGAAACTTCCACACCTTGGAAAATCGAACTTGAGTTAGTCAAGATTTCTGGGCAGTTGTAAACACACGATGAAAGTCCCTGATCCATAAATGTTTTAGAAATATCTTCTAGCTTCATTTTCGCCCAGCCCTGAAGATAAGGTGTGTAGGTTTGCCATTTTAATTGACCCTCGATAACGATTTCAGTTCCATGATAGCCATAGGCTAAATACGAAACTTGACCACCAGCCTGTTTTACTTTTTCCCGGAAGCCAGAGGTGGCTTCGATAAAGTGTCGGAACGTTTCTGCCGTAACTTCAATAAAGTTCAATTGGCATAATTTACCCAAATCGCTATTCCAAAACTTTTCTGATTCTAAATAACGATCTCCGGTGCCTTTAAACACGCGATTCATCAAAGGCATAATAATTTTAGCGCGTGGAACACCACCTGCCATCAAGTGCGCAAGTAAAAAACTACGGCCGGGAACGATATATTTTTCTAGCTCAGCAACATAAGCAGCTAACTGCTTTTTAAAACGAGCCACGCCATTTTTGCGACACTCTTCTATTGTATGAAAATCAAGTTTAGCTTCTTCCCACGCGCTGAGTTTGATGTCCTTAAGCATATCGATCGGACTAATGCCTTTTGAGTTTTTGTCCATATCAAATCCTGCTTCTAACGGAACATTTATGATTGGGCCGGAAACTGCGGCTAGTTCTTCGGCATTAAGAGGTCGCAACTCATCTTTTTCACGGCGTCCAACAGTGCCTTTGATAATTTGCATCTGTCGTTTTTCAGCTTCCTCGACGAGTCCGTTGGCGTAGCCTCTTTGGAAAAGTTCACCAAAAAGAACTAAAGCGTCGTTTTTTTTCCACGTGTTTTCAGTGTCTAATTTTCTAAGTGGATTTAAAGGTGTCATGCGGCTCCTACTTTAATTTATCTATCAATGGCCATTAACCATTGATGGCGATCTGGAATTTCACCATATTGAATTTGGCAAATTTCTTCGTAAAGTTTGTTCGACAACGTTTCTGTGCCCGTATTTAATTTAAATGTATGGTCTTTGTACTGCAATTCACCTACTGGAGTGATGACCGCAGCCGTGCCCGTACCGAACATTTCCAAAAACTCACCGCGAGCATATCGGTCTTTTAATTCAGACATAGTTATTTTGCGTTCCGTGATTGGCAAGTTCCATTCTCTTAAAATGGTTAATGCACATTCACGGACACCACCTGCTAAAATTGAACCATTCAGCGACGGCGTTACAATTTCATTTTTGAACACAAAGAAAACGTTCATTGTTCCGACTTCTTCGATTTGATCTTTAGTGACGGCATCTAGCCATAAAACTTGATCGTAGCCGCGTTTTTTTTGCTCTGCGGCCGCAGCCAATGAGCTGGCGTAGTTGGCGGCAGCTTTAACGGCTCCCAATCCTCCTGGTGCGGCACGGATTTGCTCGGTTTCTACCCAGATACGAACGGCTTTGCTGTTGCCAGAGTAGTACGAACCCACGGGAGACAGTAGCGTAAAAAATAAATATCTCTCGCTCGGTCTAACGCCTAAGAAACCTTCTGTTCCGACAAGTGTTGGACGGATGTACAGCGATGAACCCCGTTCACTGGGAACCCAGTCACGTTCAACATTAACAAGCTCAAGCATCGTTTGAACGAACAGATCTTTTGGGACGGCTTGCATGCACAAACGTTGTGTTCCGAAGGCCATACGTGCGGCATTAAATTCAGGTCTGAAAATTACAATTTTACCATTTTTTTGGCGAAATGCCTTTAATCCTTCGAACAGGGCTTGACCGTAGTGAAATACACAGGCTGCTGGGTCCATGCTTAAATTTGAATACGGTATAATACGATGATTTTGCCACTTGCCGTCGGCAAAGTCTGATGTCGCCAGATGATCAGTGAAGTATTTGCCAAATCCAAGAGCCGTGTTAGGTGCTGGTTTCGGCAAGGGTTTGCTGGTTTTTGTGATTGTGAATTGATTAGTCCCAGTACTCATATATCCCTCGATTTGGGCCTAAATTTGACATACTCAATATGTTATTGCAAATAAAAGAATAACCCTTTAATAATTTTCAAGAATTCTTATGAAAAACGCTGCTGAAAATATAAAAAATTATCTCAAATTCACCCATCACGTCTTGGGTGTTTCACATATTTTCAGATCGGTCTCGAGTTCAGCAGAGGCGACTCTAGACACAGAGAAAAAGAAGATTTTTAATTTTTATTCATGGCCTGAAAATAGAGCATGGACTGAATTTTCTTTCACGCATCAAGCAAATGAAACAGGGCGATTCCAAAATATTTTCATTTTCTTTTCAAATGAAATGAATTTTGAAATTAAAATGCGCGAGCAGTCTGAAATGTTGTCTAAGATGAATCAGGCATTAGGGGGAACCGATTATAAATTGCTACTCGGTTGGTTGTCTCCAAATGCCGAGCGGAAGTTTTTTGAAAACATGGCTCGATGGAAAACTCCAGTTCGGATAGTTTTCTTCCGTGACGAATTGTCTACAGAAGAAACTATTTACACGTCGGGGCCTCACAAGGTCCTGGAAACTCTCTCACCACTCGGTGATCCTAACGATCAGCAGCGCAAACGTTTTGTTTGGAATGACTTTAAACGTTTACTGGCGCTTTCTTAGCGTCTGCGTTTGGACCTGACTAGACCGACTTAGCTCCGGTTTTCCTTAACTAGACTGGATCGACCGCGAGGCCAGCTCTAGGCTGGGGTAGTGCGCTTAAAAAATCATCACATTTTTTTGTTTGTTGCGAGCTTTGCATGTTTCTTTTCGTTGGCGGCGATGGCAACACCCACACGTCAGGGAATTGATGACTCCTGGATTCGCATTCGCATTTATGAAAAAGTAAAACGCTTATCGTTGATGGGTAGTAACATCGAAGTTGTCGATCAAATCGAAGCCTTTAGAAATGTTGCCATAGCTCCGGTTTCTGAAAAGAAATTAAATATAGAATTAAAAAGGAAATGGGATCGCAGCCTTTTGTTTTTACAAAAAGATTCCGGTCCTGTTTCGGTGAGAGAACGTTCCGTGTTTATAAGAGGCCAAGGGATGCGGGTCAACGCACAGTCGATTACTAATTTTATCCAAATTTATAAGCGCGATGCTAGTTTTGATGTCATTGCGTATGTGAAGCTCAGAGAGTATCTAAAAGGGGTTGTGTCTTCCGAAATGCCTGTGAATTGGCCAGCGGAAACTTTGAAAGCACAAATCATCGCCGCTCGTTCTTACGCAGTGTTTATGGCCGAACAAAGAAAGAAACTTATTTTCGATGTGGAATCTTCAATCAAAGATCAAGTTTACCGTCATACCGAAGATGATCGTATGGACCCACTTTTAGATGATACCGCGAATATGGTTTTGTTTGATGGTAATCGCAAATTATTGAAGGCCTATTATCATTCCGAATGTGGAGGACAGACCTCATCGGCCAAAAAAGTATTCGGTGACTCGCAAATGGACTTTGAGGTGCGCGATCCTTATTGTCAGGGGCGCACGTGGCGTCTGGAAATTCCTAAGGGTGAAATGGAAAAATATTTCGGTCCCTTTAAGACATTAGTAAATGCCTTTGATCCAATCAAGCGGGCGTACGCGGTGACCATCGAGCGCTCTGATTCACTGACCGAAGCTATTGATGCTCAAAAGTTAAGAATGCGCGTGGGCTCAACACGTATGAAAAGTACGTGGTTTGAATCTCGGGTCCGCGGCGATAAAGTAGAATTTGTAGGCAAAGGCTACGGTCATGGTGTTGGATTGTGTCAGTGGGGCAGTCGACAGATGGGTATAATGAAGAAAAGCTTTCGTGAAATTTTGGCTTTTTATTATCCCGGCACAAAAATCGTATCGTTAAATTAAACTTTCAAGAATACACGTAGAGTGAAGAATAAAACTACGCATAGAACAAATACTTGATAACGATTGATCGAATTAATTTCCATTTTCTTTAGACCTCAAATCCAAAAACTAAATTTATTGCGCTTCTAATGTATGACCTATAAAACAAAAGATAGTTTTCAAACTCAATCTCAGTCAAGAGTTTTTGAAACATAATCAAAAGGTTTTCATTCGTATGAGCAAAAAAATAAATTCAAAAAAAAGTAAAAATTCAAACAAACCGTTGGCATTGATTACGGGGGCGAGCTCTGGAATTGGTCTCGCGACGGCGCGACGACTGGCGCGTGACGGGTATTCCTTGGTGTTAGTGGCTCGTCGTTTGGATGTGTTAAAGCAGGTGAAAGCCTCACTAGAGAAGGACTTCGTCGGTTGTCAGGTTCAGATTTTTAAAATTGATGTGGCCGATAGAAAAGCCGTCTTAGCTTGGCAAAAGGAAAATCAAAAATTGATTTCTAAGATCGATGCCCTGGTGAACAATGCCGGGATGGCCAAAGGCACAGATAAGATCCAGGATCTAAAATGGGATGATGCCGAGGTTATGATTGACGTAAACGTCAAAGGTTTGCTGTCATTTTCGCTGCCTATTGTTAAGGCGATGGCGGAAAAAGGTTCCGGTCATGTCGTAAACTTGGGATCAGTGGCTGGGCGCTGGGCCTATGCGGGTGGGGCCGTTTACTGCGCCACTAAATTTGCGGTTCGAGCCCTGAGCGAAGCTATGCGGCAAGATTTGCTCGGACGAAATGTGCGTGTCACAAATATCGAACCAGGCATGGTGAATACAGAATTTTCCACTGTCAGACTTGGAAATAAAGATTTAGCTGATAAGGTGTACCAGAATATGACGCCGCTTTCGGGCGACGATATTGCGGAGTCGATCAGCTGGTGCTTGAATCAGCCGAAGCATGTAAACGTGCAGGAAATGGTGATTTACCCAACCGATCAAGCTCATCTGGGTATGGTGCATAGACGAAATTAAAGGGAGATTTATGAAAAAAACATTAGCAGAAATCAAGGCAGACAAAGAATTCCGCGTAGAAAAAGACACTATGGGCGAAGTAAAAGTTCCCGCGAGTGCACTGTGGGGGGCTCAAACTCAGCGTTCAATCGAAAATTTTAAAATCGGTGGCGATCGTTTTCCTCGTGAAATGATCAAAGCTATGGGTTTGCTCAAAAAAACAGCAGCAATGGCTAATCAAAAATTGGGCTTGTTAGATACTAAGAAAACAGACTTGATCGTAAAATCATGTGATGAAGTGATCAAGGGCGAATGGGATGATCATTTCCCATTAGTTGTATGGCAAACAGGATCGGGTACTCAGTCTAATATGAACGCAAACGAAGTGATCGCTAATCGCTCGATGCAAATGTTAGGTTTAAATCTGCCGTCAAAAGATGTTCATCCAAATGATGACGTAAACAAGGGTCAGTCTTCGAATGACACGTTTCCAACGGCGATGCACATCGCGGTCGCGGATCAGATCCATAATCGTTTGTTGCCAGCAATGGACGCGTTCCATGTTTCGATGGTAAAAAAACAAAATGAATTTCAAAAGATCGTAAAAATCGGTCGCACTCATTTAATGGATGCGACGCCCTTAACATTGGGCCAAGAGTTTTCAGGTTATGCGACTCAAATTAAACACGGTATCACACGCATAAAAAATACGTTGCCGCATTTGCATGAACTAGCGATAGGGGGAACAGCGGTGGGCACAGGTTTGAATGCGCATAAAGATTTCTCGCAAACAGTGTCGCAATTCCTTGCGAAAGAAACGGGAATACCGTTCGTGTCGGCTGAAAACAAATTCGAAGCATTAGCGTCTCACGATGCGCTCGTTGAAGTGAGCGGCGCTCTTCGAACATTAGCTGTTTCATTGATGAAAATCGCAAACGACATTCGATTGTTAGGCAGCGGTCCACGCAGTGGTTTTGGTGAGCTCCTATTACCAGAAAACGAGCCGGGCAGTTCCATTATGCCAGGAAAAGTAAACCCTACTCAAAGTGAATCCATGACAATGGTTTGCGCACAGGTCATCGGTAACGACGTGGCAACAACAGTTGGCGGTTTAAACGGACATTTCGAACTCAACGTATTCAAACCAGTCATCGTATTCAACGTCCTAAATAGCGTACGCCTGCTAGCAGACAGCCTAGACAGCTTCCGCGTAAACTGCCTAGACGGTATCCAGGCCAACACGACACAAATCAAAAAGCATTTAGATAATTCCTTGATGCTTGTAACAGCATTAAATCCACATATCGGCTACGACAATGCCGCAAAAATAGCGAAGACCGCTCACAAAAACGGAACAACTTTAAAAGACGAAGCCGTAAAGCTGGGATTAATGACGTCAGAACAATTTGATCAATGGGTCAAACCAGAAGAAATGACTGGTCCACTAAAAAACTAGAAAAAGTAAAAAAAGGGGACTCGCGCCAGCGAGCCCCATCCACAATCGAAGGTAATCAACGGAAAACGTAAACGCGACGCCAAATACCGAACGGCCCTGTCCCCAGCCAACCGTCATCCGACAAAAAGCCGCTCAAAGAAAGAGCAAAGCCCTCTCTGTCCAACGCAGTACAAACAAAATTAAGACTTGGAGATCAACTTCTTTCGCCGCTATACTCATTCAGTGGATGTAACTCAAATTTTCCAAGATAAAGTCACCTGGTTTCAAAACCCCGACATCGTTCCTTATGTCTTCGTTCGGGATGAAAACCTGATCAGCCAGCCGGGCAAAAAACATCGTCTAGACTGGTTTTCCAAAGCTCCGATTATTAAGGACCCCTTAGATCTAAAAGAACTACCATTCGCAGAATATATCTATCATATCGAAAATATCGCGTTTGGGCCATCGGCGATGCCCATGCCACGTTGGGTTTTCTATGATTGCGCGGTGATGCCTGGGTTTGTGTGTGGGTTTGCCTATAAAAAAGATAAAATGCCAACGAGCCTAAAAGCTAAACTTCCTGATTTTGGTGACATCGATTATGTGCCGTTGTCGCTTTTCATAATTATTCCGACGATGCACAAAGGGGAATGGGTTGCCCATAATTTGTGCTCAGTAAATAGCTTTTTAGATAAAAGCGATCAGTTTTACGGGTTAGGCTTTTTGTCCAAGGCGTTTGGTTTGTGGTATGCAAATGTTGAACTGTGCTCGGGAATGACTCAATGGGGAAGTCCTGCGTTAAAACTGCATTCTCATTACGGACATTTGGAAGTTATTGGAGCCTATGCTCCGGTGCATTCGCATGCGAAGACAGTGACCTATCGTGCGCAAGTTAACGCCAACACATGGGAATTGTTTTTTTCGAAGGATGTCGACCTTGAGTTCCTAGAGCAGTACGAAAAATCGGGTTTTGAAATTAATCCAACCGACGAAAAATCAATGATTGAAATTCAGAACAAAATTCAGAATAATGAGGGTCCCTTTTATTTAAATGCTTCAGAGATTCTTAGCAAAGATTTGAAAGCCCCTTTAAGTATATATAGACCGAAAGGTTATTGAAGAAGGTAAAGATAAACACATTAAAACCAGAATGGTTTTAATCTTAGGAGATAGAATGGCTGAAGAGCTAACAGAATTGCCCGCGGTAGCGAAATCATTTCACACATTTTGTAAGAAGTGCGACGTCGATCGTTATCATAAAGTCCTTGCGCACACGAGTGCAACAACGGCTAAAATTGAATGCGAAGTTTGCCATTCAAAAAAAGCATACAAATTACCAAGTGCTAGAAAAGAAGCTATGGCTAAAGCCCGCGCAGCACGTGCGCCAAGCGCTAATCAACGCAAATCAAATCACCAAACTGAATACAATGATCTTCTAAATTCTTTATCCGCAATGGAAGAAAAACCGTATAGCTTAAAGGCTAAGTTTGAAATCGCGAACAAAATCAGTCATCCTAAATTTGGTATTGGTGTCGTTCGTACTGTTCAGCCAGATAAAATCGAAGTGGTTTTTTCTGATGAAGTAAAACTTCTTATTCATAATCGTCAGTAAATATTTAAATGTGGTACTCCGGACTTAATCCCGAGCAACAAAGAGCAGTGGCCCATAATTATGGGCCTCTTTTAATTTTAGCGGGTGCGGGCTCGGGTAAAACCACGGTCTTGGTATCTCGAACTGGGCGCATGATCGCGGAAGGTATCGCAAAAGCAGAGCAAATCCTGGTTCTGACATTTACAAACAAGGCGGCTCGGGAATTAAAACATCGAGTTTCCGTTAAGGTTGGTAAATCAGCCAAGAAAATATCGGCGGGTACATTTCACTCGTTCGGTTTACAATTAATTAAAAAATATCATAAAGAATTAGAACTCGACGAAAATTTTGGAATCATCGATACATCCGATTCCTTTGCGATCTTGAAAGAGATGTTAAAGGAAATCAAAGTTGTCGGGCGGGACAAGTACGATCTTGAGCACCTGTACGGCTTGATCCAGAATATTCGAAATAAAAAACACAACTCAACGATTGATGATGAATACCATCAGATGGCAGAAATTTTAGCGCCTAAGTACGAAAAACGTTTAAATTTACTAAGCGTCGTGGATTTTGAAAGTCTGTTGTTAAAGCCGCTCGAGTTATTCAATAAATTCCCTGATATCAAGGCCGAGGTGCAGGCCCAGTACACGCAGATCATGGTCGACGAATTCCAAGATACGAATGCCACGCAGATGAAATTAATTAATCACCTGATCGGTCCACACGATAACCTGTCGGTAGTAGGAGATGATGATCAGTCGATTTATGGCTGGCGCGGAGCCGAAGTTCAAAATATTTTAAGTTTTCCTAAGCAACATAAAAATTGTGAGGTCATTAAATTAGAACGCAATTACCGTTCGATTTCTTCAATCCTGCATTTTGCAAACGACGTGATTAGTAAAAACAAATCACGTCACGGTAAAGTTCTGAAATCCGAAAGTAAAAAAGTTAAAGATCACATTCCTGAACTCTTCGTTTTAGAAAATGAAGAGGCCGAGAGCGAATTTATTGCGTCTGAGATCTTGAATTTCATCAAGGAAGGTTACAAGGCAAAAGACATCGCGATTCTTTATAGGTCTAACTCTCAAGGCGCTTGGCTTGAAAGTGCATTAAAGAAAAATCGAATTGAATATACCATCACCGGTGGCTCTTCATTATTTGAACGCAAAGAAGTTAAGGATCTGGTCGCATTTATTCGCCAGGCGATTCAAAGTAAGGATGTCACGTTAAAGCGGATTATTAACGTTCCTCCTCGGGGTATTGGGGAAACTACAATTGAAAAACTAAATGAATATGCTAAAGCCAAGGGAATAACGTTTGCGGAATCGTGTCGTCTATGGCGTGAGCAGGATATCATTGCGAAAGCAGGCGAAGGTATCGACGGATTATTTTATTTTCTTTCTGTGTTGCCTAAGAAAATGGTTTCCCCAGGATCTAACGAAACGTCATTTCTAGAAGCGTTCCGCGAAATGGGCTATCGTGAATACGTGTACAGTTTATCTGATGACGCGTCCGTGGGCGAACGGAAATGGGGTTTAGTTGAAATCTTTGCTCGTATATTATTTTCCTTCCTAGAGAAAAACGGCATGAATTTAT
This sequence comes from Bdellovibrionaceae bacterium UBA2316, assembly GCA_002345205.1. Lineage (GTDB taxonomy): Bacteria > Bdellovibrionota > Bdellovibrionia > Bdellovibrionales > Bdellovibrionaceae > UBA2316. The sequence continues at coordinate 77,172 of DDVI01000092.1, forward strand.
TTATGCTGAAAGAGTTTTTAGATCGATTAATGTTACGTGATGAAATGCTAGCAGGCGATGAAGAAGAAAATAAAGTTCAATTGATGACGTTGCATGCCTCGAAAGGGTTAGAGTTTCCAGTGGTGATGTTGTGTGGGATTGAAGAAGACCTTTTGCCGCACAAAAATCTGGGGCAAGATGTTGATGAAGAACGTCGATTGTTTTATGTCGGGATTACACGGGCCCAAGAGTATTTGCTAATGACAAAGTGTTTGGAACGGAAAAAAAATGGTGCGTTTAGAAAAGTCGCGATGTCGCGGTTTTTATTAGACGCGAATCCTGAATTATATAAAATCTATCCGCGTGGAGTTCGTCCCGTTTCGGGCGAAAAACGAACTCAGCTAGTGTCTGATTTTCTAAAATCTTTAGATGCAAAAAAGTTATAGGATGATGAGAGAAGTTTTACTTTTTCCTGCATATGCACTTGAC
>DDVI01000079.1 GCA_002345205.1 Bdellovibrionaceae bacterium UBA2316
ACAACAATTTTTAATATCTCAAGAAAAATGAAGTAAATAATTTAAAATCTAATGTTATTTTTAAATCACGCTTTCACTATATTAACCTAGTGTTGCTTTTGGAAAAAAGAGCCGTAATTGCAAATTCTTTAAAAGTTGCCCAAAAGCAATTGAAGGATGTTTCGTCCAAACAACGTTTTGGTTCAGGATCAAGGCTTGACTTATTAACAGCGCAAAAGGAAGTCCATGAATTAGAATCACTCCTAAAAGAAACTTCATTTAACATTGAAGCTGAAAAATCCGAGCTATATAAAGTTTCATCATCTCAAAAAATAAAGGAAATAAATTTTGAATCTGATCAAAACTATTTAGAAAAACTAGAGTTTATTAAAAACCGTTTCATAAGCTACAAAAGTAGAAATTATATCACAATTGAGAATGCAAGAATAAAAAGCCTCAAAGACCAATCTGAATCACTTGAAAATCATGCAAGTTCTATTTCAAAACAAAGGTATCCGAAAGTAAATCTTTTTGCCAAAAGCTCTCTTGACTATCCAAACGGACCTGATCTTACTCCGTTTAATCAAAATGCAGTTGGCATAACGCTTTCAATGCCAATATTTGACGGCGGCGAACTATCTCACAGTGCAGGCGAAAAACAAAATCAAGCCTTGGCATTGAGTCACCAAGTCCTTAACGAAGAAAGAAATTTAAATGAATCTATTCAATTACTACTAAAGAGAATTGATAACTTAACAGAACAAAACGAAATCATTCAGAAGAAGATTATTGAATCAAATGAAATATCAAAACTACTTTATAAAAGTTATCTGGAGGGCCACACGACTTTTATAGAAGTCGAACGGGCGAATGTAAAAAGTAGAGAAGCACAACTAAATCTAAGCACAAATGTATATCAGATTACTTTTAACTTAATTCAACTAGCTAACATTGCCGGAGAATAAAATGAATTTTAATAAAAAATACTTACTCATAATCCCTGTACTTATTATTTCAGTAGCGACCATTAAATTTCTAAAGGACAGATTTTCTCCGATGAGATTCTCGGGCACAGTTGAAGCTACTCAAATCGTAATTTCATCGAGACTTAACAGTAACATTAAAAGTATTGCGGTAAAGGAGGGCGAATTAGTAAAAAAAGACACGATCCTTATTAATCTAGATTGCGAAGACATAAATGTTACCTTCGCTAGACTTTTTGATGACTATGATCGTGCTAAAAAACTTTCAACCAGTGGCGCTGGATCAAAAGAATCTTTTGAGAAAGCGAAGTCTTTGTTTAATGAAGTTGAAATAAAAAAAGGCTGGTGTGAAATTAAATCTCCTTTGGATGGAGTTATCACAAACATCTTTCATGAAATTGGCGAATATGTAACTCCAGGAACAAAATTATTATCAGTTTTAGATAAGAATAATTATTGGGTCTATTTTTATATTCCTCAAACACTAATAAATAAATTTAACACTGGTGACTCAATAAATTTAATCCTACCTGAAACCAATGATACTTTCCTAGGAAAGGTAATTAAAATAAATGAAAATGCAGAATTTACACCTAAAAATGTGCAAACTTTCGATGAACGAGCAAGATTAGTCTACGGCATTAAAGTGAAGGTAGAAAATAAAGAAAATCGTCTTAAACCTGGAATGTCTTTAGACACGGAGATTAAGAGATAATGAATCTTCAAATACGAATTAACAAAATTCAAAAACAATTTGGTGATATCAAAGCACTTAATGATATTGAAGATGTTTTTGAGTCTGGAAAACTGCATGGTCTCATCGGCCCAGAGGGCGCAGGCAAAACCACCTTATTGCGAAATTTAATGGGATTGTTATTGCCAAACTCAGGAAACATTGAATTTTATGAAAATTCAAAAATAGTCTCCTTTGAACATATAAAAAATAAAATCTCTTATATGCCGCAAAGACAAAGCTTATACCCTGACTTGTCTATTGAAGAGCATTTACACTTTTTTAAATCACTATATGGTCTTGATGAAAAATACTTTGTATTAAAATCACGAGAGCTATTAGAAATCACTCGACTTAAAAAATTTCTAGATCGACCTGCTGGAAAGCTTTCTGGAGGAATGTATAAAAAATTGGGCCTCATGTTATCCCTCTTACAGTCGCCAAAAGTCCTTCTTTTAGATGAGCCAACCAACGGAGTTGATCCCATCAGCCGACGTGAATTCTGGGAATTACTTCATCACCTCATATCTGATGAAATCATTATTGTCTATGCAACCTCATATATGGATGAAGCTGAAAGATGTGATATCGTTCATCTCTTGGATAGAGGTAGACTCTTTTCAAAAGGAACTCCCGCAAATCTATTAGAGAGCGCCAAGGCTAAGACATTTGACGAATACTACTTAAATCATACCAAGGAAAATGTATGAAAAGCGAAAACTCCGTCGTCGTTAGTAATTTAAGTGTGAAATTTGGTGATTTCTATGCAGTTAAGAACATTTCATTTCAAGTTAAGAAAGGTGAAATTTTCGGATTCTTAGGCGCAAACGGAGCTGGTAAAACTACGACAATCAAGGTTCTTTGTGGAGTTCAACATCCAACGACTGGTGATGTAAGCGTTAATAATGAGACGTACAAAAACATTGGTGCATTAAAAAAGCAAATTGGCTACATGTCGCAAAAGTTCACTTTATATGATGATTTAACTGTATATGAAAATCTTTCTTTCAATTCTAGCCTGAGAAAACTTGAGAGATATTTCTTTCAAAAAAGAATCAAAGAACTTTTAGATTTTATTGGATTCGACTATGCCTTGGATACTCTGGTTTCAAGTCTTCCCGGAGGAATAAAGCAACAAGTTTCATTAGTCGTTTCAATGCTTCATGATCCTGAAGTAATCTTTCTAGATGAACCTACAGCTGGAGTTACTCCTTTTTACAGAAATAAGTTTTGGGAACTCATCCGTATGCTTTCTAAAAAAGGGAAAACCGTTTTTGTTACGACTCACTATATGGATGAAGCTGAATACTGTGATCGCATTGCGCTAATGAGAACTGGCGAAATGATAGCACTTGATTCGCCCGTAAATCTAAAAAAAAATGTTTTCCCAGAACCTCTTCTTGAAATCACAAAACTAAATGCTTCAAATAATAGTATTGATATACTAAAAAATGATGAAAACATAATCAGCTTACTGCCTTTCGGATCACGTTATCATTTGATTCTAAAAAATAAAAATTCATTAGAGCCATTTTTAAAGAAATATGCAGGCTCTTTTTTTATAAAGGAAATCGAACCCAATTTAGAAGATGTCTTTGTCAGATTAGTTGAAGGAGACAGATAATGAGAAATGAATCTATCGAAAGAATTATATCTATCGCCCAAAAAGAGAAATTTCATATCTTAAGAGATCCCTATGCATTAGCAATAGCCATTGTCGTACCACTTTTCATCGTATTAGTATTCGGCTTTGTAATCGACTTCGATGTAAAAGATATTCCGATTGCCTATCAGGATCAAAGTCAATCAACTCAATCACGAGACTTTCTGCAAAAGCTTGAGAATTCTGGATACTTTAAAATCAAAGAAAAACTTTATAGCACTGAAGATGCTTTTAAAGAAATTGAAAATGGTAATGTAAAAGCATTTGTACAGATACCACCTGATTTTGAAAAAGATATTATTTCAAAAAAACCATCTCAAGTTCAGGTTCTTCTTGACGGAGCTGATAACTCTACAGCTGGAGTTATTATGGGATATCTTGCTAAGTTTACATCCTTTGTTAATGTGGATTACTTTGGAGTAAAGCAAAATTTTCAAGTTAATGAACAATTTTACTACAATCCACAACTACTAAGTTCTTGGTTTGTAGTTCCTGGCCTTACAGCTATAATCTTGGCCCTCATTTCGATCTTACTAACAGCTCTTACTGTCGCAAAAGAGTGGGAAAATGGTTCAATGGAGCTGTTGCTTTCTACACCTGTAAAACCCATTGAAATCATTCTAGGAAAAATGATTCCTTATCTTTTTATTGGAATCATGGCACTCGTATTGGTCTTGATAGTTTCTTTTATGGTTTTTGAAATTCCATTTAAGGGAAGCCTAATAACATTTATTATCACAAGCATTGTTTTTCTAGTAAGCTGCCTTGCTCAGGGAATTCTTATATCAATTTTAGCCAAGAACCAACAACTCGCGATGCAAATCTCAATGATCACTGGTTTGCTTCCATCGCTTTTGCTTTCAGGTTTCATTTTTCCAATCGAAAATATGCCTACTTTTTTTCAAATGCTAACCTCTATTCTTCCTGCTCGATGGTACATATTAATTAGCCGCTCAATATTTCTTAAAGGGGCAGATATAAGTAATATTATTGCTCCATCAATGGCCCTCATTATACTTTCATCAGTTCTTGTTTTGTTAGCACTTAAAAACTTTAAGTCAAATCTGGAGAACTCATGAATAATTTATATAAATCTCTATTTACTATTCGTGGTTTTATCAAGAAGGAATTTTCACAAATTCTTCGCGATACAAAAATGAGAATTGTGCTCTTTATACTTCCAGTAGTTCAAATGGTTGTTTTTGCCGTCGCGATATCAACTGAGGTTAAAAACATAAAAATTGGATTCCAATACTCTGTTTCAGATGCAGAGTTTATTCAAGTGATAGATCATATTGAAAAAAGTGGGTGGTTTAACATTGTACCCTTGAAGCATGGTGATGATATTTCTATAAAAATGAAAAATGGAGAACTAGACGCTGTTCTTTTTGCTCCATTGGACAAAACAGCTAAGGACCAGGAAAGAAGTAAAAAAGGATACCAACTCATTGTTGATGGAACCAATTTAATTCGAGCACAATCAGTTGAAAGATATGTTAATACTATTCTATCTACTAAAATTATGGGCCTAGTGACACCACCTCTTTCTTTAAATATTAGAACTTTATACAATCCAGAGATGCGAAGTCCTTATTTTTTAATTCCTGGTACAATGGCAATGATTGTAGGATTGATAACTGTACTTCTAACGAGCATGTCGCTCTCTCGAGAAAAAGAAATGGGAACTCTTGAGATGATCCTGGTTTCACCTATAAGCAGTATTGAATTGATCTTAGGAAAAACAATCCCATTTCTTATTTTAGGAATAATCAATGCCATTACAATTTTGTTTTTTGCAATAGTAGTGTTTCGAGTTCCGATGAATGGTAGTTATTTTTTACTTGGCCTTTCCGTTTTTGCATTTGTATTTTCGACAGTAAATGTTGGTACATTTATTTCCACTTTTGCAAAAAACCAACAGCAGGCAATGCTCGGTGGATTTATTTTTCTTTTTGTTGCTAACTTATTAGCTGGGATTATGTTTCCAATAGATAATATGCCAACAATTATGAAATGGTTGGTTAATATAAACCCCTTAAAATTCTATGTCGAAATTTTGCGAGGCTTAATGCTAAAAGATGCATCTTCTTATTTCATCATCCAGAATATTTTAGCACTATTTGCGATTGGATTTGGATTTGCCTATTTAAGCTATAAAAGAATGCAGGAGTATTTATCTTAGATATTCTAATGCAAAGTTAAAATAAGCATGTAAAATATAAACTTACAGAACTATATATCTTCAGTAAAACGCCAATCATATCCATAGGCTTTTTTTCGGAATCCATATCCAGTAGTGCAATGCTTGCGAAGACAAACACTACTTATCGAAGAGGCGCAATTTGTATTCTTTGCGATACCTGAATCAACCAACCATCTTGCTGCCTCATGAATACTTGAAAACTCTCTAATTATTTTGCCCGAGATGGATCGCTTACGTTTAGTATTAGATATCCAAGTGCCAACTGTGCTTTTTGGAATACTATGCTTTTCAGCTACTAATGATAGGTTCCCAGTATCTGAAACCTCTTTTATAATTTGTTGTTTTTGTGACTCTGTGTATACTTTGCTCATTATTTTTTACCTTTCCCTTTATATATGCGTTCGAGCTAAATCTGTCCACAGTATATAGGGGGTTAAAAAGAAGCATTACTACTCTGACAAAAAAAAGAGACATACAATTAAAGTCCAGATCGTCATTAAAGGTCGATCGATAAGGTCGACTTCATTTGCTAATGGTAGGATGCATGACTACAAATTATTTAAAAAAAT
>DDVI01000044.1 GCA_002345205.1 Bdellovibrionaceae bacterium UBA2316
GCATTTGGCAGTGCGCCCTAATTATTTCAGGGTCCATATCCGCATCATGATCGGCTGAATATACTATGTACTGTTCATCTTTTGAATACTTCAAATCATGGCCCCAGAAAAAGTCGGCTCCATGGGTAGGGGTTAAATTCGTCAGAGCTGATCCTTCCAACCCCAACGTATAGATATGGTCCATCGGTAAAGTGTACCCTACACTTAAAGCCATTGATTGAGAATCTGAAGAAAATAAGAAGCCATATCCTCGGCCCCAACTGATAGGGAGAGGATCAGTTAATGATTTAGTCGCCAGATCGAAAATTGAAAACCGTAAGTCCTTTCCATTGGCATCTTTTTGCGCCATAGAACCAACAAATTTTTTTGAATCAGGAGAAAATTTTAAACCAAAAAAATTTCCGGTACCTTTTTTGTAAAGTTCTGTAGTACTCGCAAAATCTAAGGTCGAACTATACTTACGATCGGTTGTTTCATAAACAATGCGATTTCCCGATGCGATACTGTGTTGCCCTATCAAGTACGGCAAACCTGTATCGCAATCATATAAAGTTCGCTCATTGGCTCCGTTTAGGTCTATGCTTTTAATTTTGCAAACGGCGTTGGTAGAGATCTTTAATAAACTAAAATAGAATCTACCCGTAGTCGAATCGTACATTTGGGAAATGTGAGCGGGGAAGTAGAAGCCAAATCCTGAACTTTGGGTATAAATTGTAGTTTGACCTGTGCCGTCCAGGTTAATTCGGTATAAATTATATCGGTAGTCGAAATCGAAATCGCCAAAAAAATAGAATTGCGAACCATTTATAAAAAATACGCTAGGGTCTGGGTAGACTCCACCGAGTCTTCCAAAGCCGGTGACTAGCAGTTGGTTGCTTGTGCCATCCAAATTCACTGAATATAAGTTAAAAACTCCCGCGGTTGTTGGTTCCGACCCATAGATAATTTTTGTACCGCTGGGGTCAAATGTAAAAAATAGCGATCGTCGTCCAGTCACAAGTGACGGGCCTAATTTAGAATAACCCGTTCCATCAATATTGACTGAATAGAGTTCTCTCGCGCCATCAACGTCTTGATCTCCGGCATAAATGACTTTGGTCCCATCTAGTGAAATGGCTGATGCTGTGACATCACCACCAGCAGGAACAATAGTGGAGTTAAGTTTGATATTATTTGAGCCATTGATGTTGGATACAAATACTTCCGTTTTTCCAAGAGTGTCCCTGTCTTGGGTGAAGACTAATTTGTTGCCATCTGGACTAAAAAAATAAGTTTTATTGTCATAGTATACAGTGGAGTTAGGGACTCCGTCAGGGCTGACTCGGGTCCGACCCGTACCCAGAGTTGAAACATAGAAGAGCTGGTTAGGGCTGCTGGCAGTGTGATTGCCTACAAAAGCGATCGCATCACGATTTGGGTTTACAATGAAATTTGTGAAGGTTCCATTTCCCGAAACCGGTCCATTTAGTTTTAATAAATCAGACCCAGCTAAACTATTACTGTAAATTTCCTTGCGACCCAATACGTCCACATCACCAAAAAAACAATTCGAGTATTGTTGTTTACAAGTTGTAGATCTTTTCCATTGTTATATTCTATCCCACCGCCTGCCGCCATCGGGCAGCTTAGACAGCTCGTAGTACCTGTATTGAAGTTGAAATAGTATAGTTTGCGAGTCGAGCTATTGTCGACAGAAGCTATGAACGCAAGCCCATCAGAGTTGGGATGCATTTTTAAAAATGATATCTGGGTATTAGACTAAATTAAAAATGGAAGATTCCAATATGTAGGAGCCGAACCGTCAAAGGGAACTTTGACAAGTTTTACATCATTGGCCCCGGAAATATCTAAGAATTTTATCGAAAACTCTAAATTTGGACTGTTTATAGAGGCCGCAGAATTGGTAATATCACTATTTAATTTAATTTTTTGAAGGCTTACGCTGCCGGGTTTATCGTGTATTGAAAAATCTATTTCAGACGGTGTAGGGCTTTCAGAAGGATTGCTTAAGTTTTTACTTTGTTCTTGAAGTCCAACTATTTTGGTATCTAAAAAGCATCCCACTAGCGACATGGCCAAAAAAAATACAGTAAATTTAGAAATTAGATCCAATTTAGTGTTAACGTGCATAGACATATATTTATCGGCAATTTTTATAATTTCTTAACATGTATTACTTTGAGACGGATTTAAATATCGATAACTTTGCCCGGATTAATAATATTATTCGGATCAAAGATTTTTTTGATCGATTTGAAGATTTGGATTTCTTCTGCCGAGCGAGAATAGTTTAAGAATGGCTTTTTGGTAAGACCCACGCCATGTTCTGCAGAGACACTGCCATCAAATTTTTGAATGCATTCAAAAATTTTCGTATCGACCTTTTGGCAATCAGCAACGAATGCCTCTTTAGTCATTCCATCCGGGCGCAGAATATTTAAATGCAAGTTACCATCACCAATGTGACCGAACCAAACGACTGTCCAATTTGGGTAGGCGGATAGAATAATTTTATCTAATTCTTTTACGAACGGTGACACTTTAGATACACGCACGGCGATATCATTTTTGTAAGGTGAGTGTATGGATAAAGATTCACTAATGTCTTCTCGGTAACGCCAGAATGTTTTAGCCTGCGTATCCGATTGGGCGATCACGCCATCAACTACATATTCGTTAGCGAACGCAGATTCTAGAGTCTCATTTAACAGGTTCTCATCTTCGGCGGAACCATTTAATTCAATTTCACACGTGATGTTGAAGGGATACTCTGTTTCAAACGGTCTAGGTAAATGCTTTTGTTCTATAACTTTTTTCAATGCAATATCCGAGTACATTTCAAACGCGGTCACTACGAGTTTTGAATTGAAATGTGCAAATACGTCCATCACTTTATCTAGTGATTCACATGCAAGCAAAATCACCTGAAGTTTTTTTGGTTTTCTCGTGAGCTGAATAGTGGCTTCCGTAATGAAACCTAATGTTCCTTCGCTTCCAATAAATAAATGGCGCAAATCATATCCGGTAGCATTTTTCACTAGGCTTTTATTTAGCTCTAAAGTTTGTCCAGAACCAGTGACTACTTTTAAAGATGTCACCCAGTCGCGAGTCAAGCCATAGCGAAGAACTTTGATACCACCCGCGTTTGTCGCAATGTTGCCACCAATATGAGACGACCCACGAGCCGCAAAATCCACCGGATAATATAAATCATGCTTTTCAGCCCATTGCTGAATTTCTTCCGTGATGACACCTGGATCACAAACGATAGTATTTTCTAAGGGATCAAATGTTTTAATTTTGTTGAGTTTTTCAAAGCTAACAACGACTTCATTTTTCAAAGCACACGCGCCACCAGATAAACCCGTGCGACCACCAGAAGGCACTAGTGCTGTCTTTGTTTCATTTGCCCAGCGAACGATTTCGACGACATCTTCATGAGATTTAGGAAAAACGACGGCCGTGCAGTGGATATCAAAATATGTTGTCCAATCCTTACCATAAACGGCTAATTCTTTGGGATCGGTAACGATTTGGCTAGGGTCTAATTTTAAGTGTTGTAAGCTCATGAAAAAATCGTATCAAATTAGAAGCGTTTAACAACCGATTTGCTGTTCAGGGTCCTGATGTTAAAAATTAGGTACACTGGGCAAAGGCCCCAGGCAGCCGTGATCAGTAAATATATACCAAAGTACATCCAGCTTGGACCGCCAGCAACCGCATAGGTGACAAGTAGGACACCTACGACGAATCTTAAGCAGCGATCCCAAAGAGCTGTATTACATTTCATATTAGTTTTGAGACTTCATTAAGTCTTGTAGTTCACCAGACTGGTACATTTCCATCATAATGTCTGAACCACCAACTAATTTCTTGTTGATATAAAGTTGAGGGATAGTTGGCCAGTTGCCATAAACTTTAATACCATTTCTGATTTCTTCGTCTTCTAAAACGTTTACGTCTTTGAAACTCACGCCAAGGTCTTGAAGTATTGAACACGCGCGTGCCGAGAAACCGCACATTGGGAAGTTTTGGTTGCCCTTCATAAATAGAACAACTGAGTTTTCATTTAAAAGTGCATCAATTCTTTCGTTTACATTAGACATATTTACCTCTTATAAGCTTTTAGTTTTTAAAGATAGGGCATGAACTTCGCCCGTTTTCAGCTCAGCATCAAATACTTTCATCACATGTTGATGTTGTTCGATACGGCTAAGTCCAGAGAAGGCCTTAGATTCAACGACAACGTCAAAGTGTACGTTGTCGTCAGAGATCACGTTTACAATAGATTCCGGATAACTTTTTTTAAGTCTTTCTAACATTTCATTTGCAGTCATGACTTGGAATTAGCACAATACAGAGCTTATAATCAAGCTATCTCATTGGAATCTATGGAAATACACAGTTTAAAAGCTTTTAAAACGGATAGAATAAACACATGGTTAAGTCTTTACTTAAAAACCTTTGTAATAAGTATAGCCGTTTATAGTTTTTTGCGCCTTAGTTTCCTTGTTTGGAATTGGGGGCTGTTTAAGTCCATCGGTTTTGGGGACATCGCGCGGGCCTTTTGGTCGGGCCCTAGATTTGATAGTTGTGCCATGGCGATTTTGTTTTTACCTCTATTTTTGATCAGTTTTTTATTGCCTGTTTTTGCGCCTGAACGCCTTGTAAAGGCGATATGGCTAACGTGTTTAGGGATTTTGCAGGTTCCTTTTTTAGTTATTAACGTGATCGATGTGGAATTCTTCAATTTTGCTGGTCGACGTTTTACACTCTCGAGCTTATTTATTTTTCAAGAAGCTCAAGGTAAACTGGTGGGCTTTTTTACTACGTATTTTCCTGGGTGCGCAGCTGGGATTGCGCTGATCGCTTTTTATATGTGGTGTATTAATAGAATTGTAAAACGGTCGGAGCTAAAACCGAAATCCATTCTATGGCATTTCATTAGCCATTTCTTTATTTTAGTGGTGCTCGTTATTTTAGGTCGTGGCGGTTTTCAGCAGAAGCCCATTGATTTCGTGGACGCAAGTTTATTCAATGCGCCCGTTATGAATAATTTAGTTTTGAATTCAACTTTCAGTCTGATTAAAAGTTCTGATAAAGACAAATTGCCACAGGTGCAATTTTTTACCAAAGCAGATGACTACATACCGGTATTAAACGGCTACGGAAATAAAGCTTCCCTTCTTGACGGCATCAGACCAAAAACCAAACAAAATGTTGTAGTAATTTTGCTTGAAAGTTTCGCTTTAGAATATATGGGGAGCCCCAATAAACAGGACGGCTACACTCCATTTCTGGATTCATTAGTTTCTAAGTCTTTATTTTATAAAAATGCGTTTGCAAACGGGCGTCGCTCAGTTGAAGGTGTTTCCTCGATTGTTGCTGGAATCCCGGCACTGATGAATGAAGCCTTTATTACTTCAGAATTTGCCTCTAATTACTTTGTTGGCCTTGGTAGTATCTTGTCGGAGCAAAACTATCATTTGTCTTTTTTCCACGGCGGCAATAACGGTACGATGTATTTTGACCGCTTTACCAAAAGTGCCGGTATTAGTAATTACTTTGGGGCGAATGAATACGTCGGAGCCATCGAGGATAACGATAAAGTTTGGGGAATTTTTGATGGTCCATTTTTTAAATTTTATGGAAAAAAATTAACTGAATTTAAACAGCCTTTTTTTTCGATGATTTTTTCATTGAGTTCTCATCATCCGTATACGATTCCTGATGCGTATAAAAATAAATATAAGAAAGGTCCTTTAGAAATTTTAGAATCTATTCAATATGCAGATGAGGCTTTAAAAGACTTTTTTGCCTTTGCGCAGACTCAGTCCTGGTATGAAAATACGTTATTTGTCATAACTGCGGATCATACTCAGAAAAATATTTTACCTGAGTTTGACAATGAACTTGGACATTTCCGCGTTCCATTAATGATGTATCATCCTAAAATGGCTTGGCCAAAAGTAGATTTGGATATGCCGGTTCAGCATATTGATATTTTGCCGTCAGTCTTGGATTTCTTGGGAGTCGAAAATAAATTTAAGATCTTGCTCGCTGAAAGTGTATTTAAGCCCACGCCCCATAAGACCGTACTTTTGTTTAACGATAATTTATATTATCAGGTAGGTAGACTATTTGTTTCTGTCTGGGATAAACATGGTGAAATTAGACATTACGCCATTGATGACCTAAGGTTAGCCGTGCCTTTAGAGTTGGCCCCGGAAATTAAGGCGTCTCTAGAAAAAAAACTACGTGCGTCTATTCAATACTTTAATCAAGGCATGTGGGATAATCGATTATATTTCCCAAACAAATAGGTCATAATTAGGCCATGATACTTTTGTACCCGTTCGAAAACAAAAAGGAAAATATAAGGATATCGAGCGACTTCCAATTAAACGGCACGGCGCTGACAGTTTCTTATTTAGTAGATGACAAAGAACAAGAACTTGAAGATTTTTATCCTTTTGAAGCCGGAAAAGAAATTTCTGGTGCTCTTTTTCCCTTGGAAAATCTTTGGACCACAACGTGCTTTGAAATTTTTCTAAAAAATGCGTTAACGAATGACTACTACGAGTTTAACTTTAATTCAAAAGGCGAGTGGAATGTATTCTACTTTTCTGACTATAGAAAGCGCGTCGATACGTTCAAACCAAATTTGAATATTAACTTGAAAACTTTATGGGCAAATGGACGACCACTGTTGGTGTTCACTGTAGATATTAATAGTTTAGTTAATTTGGAAGTGCCAGCACACGTAAATATGGCAACAGTAACTAAAGGCAAAGCGGGTATTTCTTATTGGTCGCAAAAACATAACGGGCAAAAGCCCGATTTTCATGATTTTAAAAATTTTAGTTTAGTATTGAATTCTAACGAAGGTAAAAAATAACCATGAGCAGTCTGTTTAAATTAGGAATCGAATCACTAGTAACTCAAAATAAATATTTAGAGATGCTAAAAGGAAAACGTGTCTCTTTGGTAGCTCATCCTGCGTCGGTGACGGGGCAGCTTGAACACAGTATTGATTTCTTAAAACGCCACAACGTAAATGTAACGTGTTGTTTTGGCCCACAACACGGTATGCGTGGTGAAAAACAAGACAACATGATCGAGAGTGACGATTACTTGGATCCTATTCACCAAATTCCAGTATATAGTTTGTATGGCGAGCATCGCCGTCCTATCAAAAAATGGATGGATCAGTTTGATGTGTGCCTTTTCGATTTACAAGATGTAGGGACACGCATTTATACATTTTTGACTACTTTAATGTACATGATGGAAGCCTGTGCTCAGGAAAAGAAAATGTTGTTAGTACTCGATCGACCAAACCCGGCGGGTCGTACGATTGAAGGAATGAAGTTAATTAAAGGCTGGGAAAGCTTTGTGGGTGCATCTGTTATACCTATGCGCCACGGGATGACGTTAGGTGAAATGGCTTTATGGTTTAAAGAAAATCATAAAATTAATATCGAAATGAGCATCGTAAAAATGGAAAACTATTCAAGTCAATCGCCGTGGCCTTCGGCTATGCCTTGGGTGAATCCAAGTCCAAATGCACCAAACGTTTACATGGCTCGCGCCTTTCCCGGAACCGTAATGATCGAAGGCACGCATTTTTCTGAAGGTCGTGGGACTACGCGACCACTGGAAGTCGTGGGCGCACCTGATATTGACATCCAAAAAGTTCTGGCTCACATGGAATCTTTAGGCAGTGATTGGATGAAAGGTTGCAAACTCCGTATGTGCTTTTTTGAACCAACATTCCATAAGCATCAAAAAATGTTATGCCAAGGGTTTCAAATTCACACTGATGGTCCATTCTATGATGAAGCGATATTCCGCCCCTATAGACTGATGACTCTATTTTTTAAGGCGGTTCGTAATTTGTATCCAAGTTATGAAATCTGGAGAAATTTCCCTTATGAATATGAAAAGGATCGTTTAGCGATTGATTTAATCAATGGCAGTGATTCACTTCGCCATTGGGTAGATTCAAAAACGTCTAAGGTCGAGGATTTTGAGAACGAATGTCGCAAATCTGAATCGGCATGGTGGAGCGAGCGTACACCATTTTTGCTCTATCCTTAAGGCGAGTCCGTATAAGAATTATTTATTAACCCGGCCGAAAGTATTTGGGCTTAATTAAGCTGCGTATTTAGTTTTTTCGTGCTGAAAAAATGATTTTACCATGGCTGGTGATTTCTGGATTTTCCTGAGGCCGCCGACAACTTTGGATTTCAGTTCGTCCTTACT
>DDVI01000030.1:0-14402 GCA_002345205.1 Bdellovibrionaceae bacterium UBA2316
ACAACTTTCCAAAATTTCTCGAGCCCAAATAGTATTTAAACAAATGTCTCTGCCAAGTGGCGAAATTAAGACCATCTCAGCGATGGGAATAGATAAAAACGGTCAAAGCGGAGTCTACGGGAAAGTCTTTTCCGATGGTGTAAAGAATTCGACCGGACAAATTATTACAACATTTGTCGGTGGCCTGGCGGCTGGAAGCATAGAAACTGATGCCTTTGGACGCTCACGGGGCGGCGTTGAAAACGGTCTGCTCGCCGCGGTCTCAGAAACTGCAAAGTCTCGTGCTCAAAACTATGGCGAAAAACTAAAAACTGAACGTGAATGGATCGAGGTCCAAGGAGGAGCAGAACTAGATGCACTATTAAAAGAAACACTAAATTTAAACGACGGAGGTACTCTATGAAAAAAACAAATTCAGATCCAGAATCAGACAAAAATCTATTTCTTTTTGCGATACTAATTTTTTCTTCAGTTTGGATATATAAACTAATTCCTATAGTAACTAAATTTATTCTAACCCATAAATACTATTTTGGCACGGGTCTTTCCCTTGTCCTTACCGCAATTATTGTACTTATCAAAAACAGACTGATACAAATAAAGCAAAAAAACGACGCGAAACATATTCTACAGCGAGAGTCCGAGAATTCATTCTTTATTGGAACTTCCTACGACGGTAAGGATATTTTTTTACCCGAGTCATCACGAACTAAACATACTCAAGTGGTAGGGACCACGAGTTCCGGTAAAACTGAAAGCGTGATTATTCCATGGAGCATCCAAGACATAAAAAAAGGACGGGGTTTCATTATAATTGATGGAAAATCCGACAGGTCCCTAGTTGATAAGCTCTACGCTTATGCCGTTAAATATAAACGATCTAAGGATTTTCGACTATTCTCTTTGGTCAATATCGAGGAGAGCGATACCTATAACCCTTTAGCCGGGGGCTCACCAGATGAAGTGGCAGAACGTGTATTTTCAAGTTTTGATTTTGAAAATGAATACTATAGAAATATTCAATATGAATTTTTTAAACAGACGCTTTCAATTTTTTATAAATCAAATTTAGTACCGACATTTGTAAAACTGATTAAAGTTATCTCTGACGCGAGTCTTCTGTATGAGCTCGCACTAAAAACCAAGGATTCGCTATTGATCCAATGGGCGGCTAGAGTTAAGTCCCTTTCACGTGAAACATTGGAAGAGCGAACAAGCGGCCTTGTAAATCAGCTTAGTCATTTTGCTAGCTCAGAAACCGCTAAACTCTTTAACTCCGAGCACCCGAGCATAGATATTGAAAAAGCGATGAGCGAAGGACTGATTCTTTATTTTCAACTGCCTGTTCTAAAAACACCGACACTTGGTAAAGCCACCGGAAAAATGTTACTTCAAAATATTCAAAGTGCGGTTTCATCAAGACACCTTGATAAAGACAAGAATGTACCTCTATTTTCGATTTTCCTAGATGATTTTTCGGAGTACCTAACGCCAAGCTTTGTAAGTCTTTTAAATAAATCTCGGAGCGCCAATGTCGGTGTGGTATTTGCTCATCAGGCACTTGGAGACTTGGAAACACTTGGTGATGCGATTAAAAATACCATTCTCACGAACTCAAATATTAAAGTATTTATGCGGACAAATGAAAATGAAAGCGCTGAATACTTTGCAAAGACATGCGGTACTCAGACCGGAACTAAGACGACTGATCGTCAAACCAAAGGAACTTTCGGTAGTGAAAAAACTGGCGACGGATCTATACGCGAAGTAGAAGAGTTCATTTATCATCCCAACACTTTTAAAAAGGAACTCGCTACAGGCGAAGCCATAATGGTTGTACCGTTTCACAAAAATGTAACAACAGTCCGAATCAACTTAGAAATGGCTGAAGACCTTCCGACGCAAAAGTTGCCCATTATAATTAAACCGGACCCGTTAGAAATTGTAGGTTCTTCTAACTCTAAAACAATGAATGAAAAACTGACTCGGATTTCATCAAGTAAAACCGACATTGATCGTGCAACAGAAAGGGCTTCTTAGTGTTTAAAATTATAATACTAGCAATAGCAGGCCTCAATGTTTTCGGGTGCGTAACTAAAAACGTATGCCAGAATCAATCCGAAAACCTGCGCTCTGTGTATGATGTGAATAACTCTTGCCGTGTAAGAATTAAACAGGTCGTTATTGGATCAGAGGCAAATATTCCAAAATCGATCGATTTCAAATCTGGAATAATTTGGACATATCAATGGCAAGAATCAAAGTTTGAGAACGGAAAACTCATCGGTGGTCATTTCGTTTTACTACCCCAATTGTCTAATAGAAAAGATAATGGTAACTCAAATGAGTAAAAGCGAATGCGTCAACACGGCGGTGATCTATGCAAAAAAATTTGGATTTATTTCTAGATCGTTCTTTTGGGACTATCTGACCCCAACGCCAAGAAGCACCAAATATTACTATTGGGACTTTTTCTTAAAGTCTAAATTCTTTAATCCCTACCTTGAAATTGAGGAAAGTTCCGAGTTTTTTTACTTAAACTCTAAAAAATCAAATTCAACTAATGACGGAATTGAAACCGTCAGCAGGCGAAGTCCTTACTATTTTTTCCACGATGATAAAGTTATGCGTATAGTCCATTTGCTAACTATCAATGGATTCGTCAAAAATTATTGGACGGAGCAGGAACTAAAATCGAATCGTCCGCTAGCGTTAGACTTACTTGGTGGGGACTACACAAAACTACCCGATCTTGTTTTCGATCTCAATATTTCGAATCAAGAATTTCGAGTAGCCCTAGAGGTTGAAATCACCAGAAAATCAAATGAACGCTATCTACGAAGCTTTCTAGGTTATAGCAGCTTCAGAAACGTAGATCTAATTCTCTTTGCAAATCAGCAATCCAGAATCACAAACGCCCTAAAAGAGATTTTATCCAATCGGCTGTTCGACGACTTTACTAGAAAATTCGGCTTTTTCGACCTCGTTGATTTTGCCCAAAAGCAATTAGCGGCTGACCTTGAAATCAACTCAAAGACAATTCCATTAGATCAGTTCTTCAGAAATCTAATAGAAATCAAATCGACTAAAAGCAGTTCCGAATCCGTAAAACCTTTGGAAAAATCTTGGACAAGTATCCAAAAGAATTTTGAAAAACCAGGAGAGAGCATTGAGGCCTAAAGATTTGAAATCATTGCTAGAAAGCCCCTCTCAGCACCCCAGACCCCTCGCCTGTGGCGTTCGTAACCACTCCCCCCCAACGATGTTGATGGAAAGTGGTTACGAAACGGGGTCTGGGGTGCTGAGAGGGGAAGAATGAATACAAAATAATAATATAAATAATTAATAATATGAGGAGGTAAGGAATGGAGAACAAAAAAGAAGAAACAAATAAAACAGGAGAATCTGGTTCTAGTATGGTAAGTGCTAGGGATGAAAATATCACAAGGGTCGTCATATCTAAGGATGCTGAAAAGATCGCCTCAGAGGTTCTAGAGCGGGTCAATGATGGATTTGAAGCCGGCCGCGCTACTAAACTTGATGTCATAAATTTTATTTTTAATTGGTTTAAATCGAATATAACCGATGACGTGATTTATCAGCTAAGAATGTCGTGTACGGATGAGATGACAATGCTTGAAAATGTTTTAAAAAGGGCTAAAAGTTCTGGAAACCTGCCACCAGAAATAAAAAATGCACTAGCACAGCATTTCTTTGGCGGTGGCAACGGAGTGTCTAAAAAAGGCAAAAAGAACTTGAAAACAGATAGTATCATAGATACTATTGATATAAATGAGGCGGCATGAGTCCGGCAAAGTTTAAAGAGATTCGTGAAAAGCTCGGCCTCACACAAGAGGAGTTATCAATAATTCTTGGTGTCTCAACCTATAAACCTATAAGTCATTATGAGACTGGTTTTAGGACGCCAAGTTTACTTGTTCAAGCTGTAATGAGCTATTTTGATAGTCTAACTAATAAAGAAGCGATGACGTTTATTGAAGATATTAAGCACCACATGGCTAAAGTAAAAAAGTCAGTGAAGACTAAAAAACTATGATGGTGGATCGGCTGGAAAAAGCTGTAAAGCTTGATCCTGACGACATGGAAGTTGAAATGACAGGACGAAAAGATGAAACAACAGAAGCCGAACTTAGATCAAAGAGAATCGATGAACTCGTTGCTAAAATTGTTTTGCTCGGACAAAAACGTGGTAGACCTAAAAAATTCGAGTCTTTTAACGAGGCTGCCTAATGGTAGCAAAATGGAGAACGTATGAAGTTTAAAATTTCTGCTTACGGACGCGTTTCCACGGACGAGCAGGCAAATGTTATCGAGGGATCGCTTGATAACCAGCGCCACCGAATGAAATCTTTTGTTGAGTTCAAAAATATCCAAGATAAAAATTGGGGCGACATCGTTGATTTTTATATTGATGATGGCTATTCCGCTGGTGACACCAAAAGACCTCAGTATCAACGTCTGATCAGAGATATTAAGGCTGGCAAAATAAATATGGTCATGGTGACGGAGCTTTCTCGATTGTCGCGCGATATTACGGATTTTTGCGCCTTGAAAAGACTATTTGATGACTATCATGTCAGTTTTCTTTCGATCAAAGAGCAATTTGATACGTCCACTCCATCTGGTGAGCTAATGCTGTATCAATTAATTAGTCTCGCCCAATTTGAAAGAAAACAGACCGCAGAACGTGTTGCGGTTAACTGCCACTCTAGATCCCTTCGCGGACTTTTAAATGGAGGACCTGCAATCCTGGGTTATGATAAATTGGATGACAATAAAACTACTTTTAAGGTCAATGAAGCTGAAGCTAGTAGCGTTCGGACTATATTTAAACTCTATACTGAAAACCTGACCCTGGGACGCACTATTCGAGAACTAGAGGCAATGGGAATTACGCCTAAAGCCAGGCAAGGTAAAAAACAGCGACTGGCTGCTGAAGGTCGATGGACGTATGAATCGCTAAGTTCTGTCCTGCAAAATAAATCCTACATTGGTCTAAAAGAAATCAATAAGGCCAATAAAGATAAAGAGGAAGGCTATCTTAAGCCTTGGCAGAAATACTCAATCGTTAAGGCTTCGTGGCCAGCAATCATCGACGAAGACACTTTTAAAAATGTTCAACGAATTTTAGAAGATAGCAAAAGTAAAGAACGTTTGAGATTAGACACATCTGTGAAAAGAGTTTTTCTTGCCTCGCAAATTTTAGTTTGCGGCGAGTGCGGCAGAAAACTTGTGGGATCTTCAGCTCATGGTAAAAACAAAGTTCATAGATACTACGTCCACGCGAGTAAGATGGGCGATACCATTAAGTGTTCTAAAAAAAGATATTCCGCAGATGAAATCGAAACGGGTCTTGTGGATCGTCTGACGGAGATTTTACTTCGGGCGGGACATTTTGAAAATGTTTCAGAAAATATTAGAAAGCAAGTTTCAACCGCTCCTGAAGAGATCAAACGTCAGATTGCAGCTATCCAGGCTGAGATACAAAAAACGACTATCGCCATTCGCCGAACATTTAAGATTCAAGCTGAAATGGATGCCGATTCCGAAGGCATCAAACTTGTAGCCCAAGAACTTCAAGAATTGGGACGCAAGCAAATCTCGCTTGATGTTCGTCTTCGAGATCTTAAGTCTCAGGAGTCCTATAAAGATGACATCGACAACTCTATTGTTGATCTTAAAACTCGAATTGAACAATTTACTCGCGGCTGGAAGAAAGCCAGCGTAACGATGCGTAAGAGTCTCTTTAAAGACCTATTATTTGCAGTGGTTGTATTTCCTAAGGGACTTCAAATTGAGTATCGTCTGAAAGAAGGATTGAATTCTGAAAACCTAACGCCCGAAGCTATATCGTCACTAAAAAATGAAAATAATATCGTAGAAATGGCAGACAAAAGACGTGCGAAGACCTCAGCTACGGTCGCTGATTCGGAGTCGGCTGACTCTAGTCTTCCTTTTGATAATTTGGAGATCGAAAAGTTGCAGGTTCTAAGAATTGGTAGTGAGAGGCGGACTTAATTCGCCTACGCATGGCTAAGTATTTAATAAATATAAGGATTTAAGTCAATAGGTTTGGGCGATATGCCTACTGGTGAAATACCGTTTTTATTTGGAAAACCGAGATTTTTTGGCTGGTGGGGTCATTTTTCTGGCAGAACTGGCTCTAATGGAATGGATTTAGGACTTATAGTTGAGTGGCTTAGTCGCCTATTAGGCTCAAAAATAAGTAATTCTGGACATTTTTAATATTTTCTACTAAAGTAGAAAACGAATGATTTACGAATTAAGCATCTACAAACCGCATACTGGCAAAGCCCCTTTTGAAAAGTGGCTCACTTCTTTGAAAGATAAAAAGACAAAGCAAATCATTCAGGCTCGGATAGACCGAGCCGTTTTCGGAAATTTGGGCGACATCAAGGGACTTGGTGAGGATGTCTTTGAATTTCGGATTGATTATGGTCCAGGCTTTCGGGTGTATTTTTCTATTCAAGGACAAAAGATTTTGTTGCTCTTGGTAGGTGGAGATAAACGAACGCAAAGCAAAGATATTGAAAAAGCAAAATTGTATTTAAAGGATTGGAAAAGTTATGAATAAAAAGGCGACAACTAAAAAACAAGCGAAGTCTAAAACTTCTCCATCCAAGCCGTCCATTAAATATGATGACTGGATGATGGAGCGACTTAAAAAAAGTAAAAAAGAGGCTTTTGAGTATCTCAAAACTTCTTTGGAAGAAAATGCGGATTTCCCCCCTGCCTTCTTACTTTCACTTCGCAGGGTTTCCCAAGCGTTTGATATGTCCATGGAAGATATAGCCAAAGAAGCAGGAATTTCTACGGCGACGATTTACAAAGCCTTGGGTGAAAAAGGAAATCCGACAATTGATACGTTGGCGTCTATCTTAAAAACGATGGGCTTCAAACTAACTTTGACGCCGATTGAAAAGGCTTCTTAATCGTTATGGCAAAGGCAAGAAAGAAAATCTCAAAGCAACAGTTTAAATATAAAAACGCCAACAAACAAAAAGGGATAATTCTAAGAAGTTTGGATGGTGGTCCTAGTCTTTTTAGAATTTACGACTCTCGTGGAAATTTTAAAGATTATGAGATTATTCATCATGACTTAGCAGTTCAAATCCTGGATGACTCGGCAGAGTTTTTGGAGTCTGCCGATAAAAAGAAATTCTATCTGGACTACTCCCGAAAAGTTTTGGGACACGACAAGAAATAATTGCTTAGATAAGGTGTTTTACGATGGGAATTATTTTTCACATAACAAATAAAAATGAATATGAAAAAGTCCAAAAGACTGGGTCCTACAAGCACATCTCGCTTGATAAAGAAGGATTTATCCATTGTTCTCAACATTATCAAGTCTGCGAAGTTGCTGATTTTATCTTTAAAAACCAAAAGGACCTTATCCTTTTGGCGATTGATGAAGCAAAATGTAAGCATGAAATTAAATATGAAGGTCCATCATGGAATACCTTTCCACATATTTACGGCGAATTGAATACTGATGCCGTCGTTCGCACTTTTGATTTCAACGCATCCCAAGAAGGCTTTTATTTTCCCACTGAAGCGTTGGATTTAGTTGTTCAACAACTTTCACAAGAGCCTAACGGACCTCTTTATAAACTTTCAAAACATTACGATGCGATGAATGGTTCTGTCGGTAAAGATATAGATTTTTACGTTCGCTATGCGAAGCAAAAAAATGGCTCTGTTTTAGATTTAGCATGTGGTTCAGGACGTTTTTCAATCCCCATTGCCAAATCAGGGCTTAATGTTTCAGGTCTAGACCTATCCAAAACCATGTTGGCTCTGGCAAAAGAAAAGGCGGATAAAGAAAACCTAAAAATTGATTTTAGACTAGGCGATATTCGCATGTTCAATTTTGGGAAAAAATTTGATTTTATTTTTTGTGGATTTAATTCGTCTCAACATTTACATGAGGAAAAAGAATACCGCAGTTTTTTAGAATCAGTGAAAGAACACCTTAACCAAGATGGTCTTTTTGCTTTTGATGTTTTTAACCCCAGCATTTCCATGCTCAATAGAAAGGCATCCGATAAGTTTTTAGTCTCAAAATATAAAGACCCAGAAGATGGGCAAGAAATAGAAGTTTGGGAATACCCATCCTATAATTCAGCAAAGCAACTTTCGTCGTTTGATTTTCATTACATTAAAAATGGCGTTCTTCTCTTTGAAGAAAAATTTTCGTTGAGAAATTACTTCCCATTGGAAATGGATATTCTTTTAAGAAATAATGGTTTTGATATTATCCAAAAATTCGGCGGATATGATGACGGTCCATTTAGACCTGAAAGCATGAAGCAGATTTTTATCTGTAAGCCTTATTAAAAAAGTCTTCAATTTTTCAATTCCTAACGCTTCCACATTCACAAAAATTGGATTTTGACTCTTAACAAAGTCATGCCCTAACGGTCATTAAACTTTGCCGAGCAAAGTCAGCATGTATATTTCTTTTTGCGAGTGTTCGCTTCTCCTTTTGTCGTTGTCCCCAGCCGTGGTTGAGGAACAACTAAAAACAAAAGGAGGTTCCCTTGAAAAATGAAATCAAGTTCATCAATCCAGAGAAAATCTCTGTCGCTAAAAATGGGTCTCTATTGATTTGGATTTCTAAATCCGTAGTCATTAGTCTTCACCCTAACTATTTGGCGAAGATTTTATCTAATAACGAAATTAAAAAAGCCGTAGGGGAATAACCTACGGCTTTTCTGGAAAGGATTATATTTATGGACTGGAAATTTATCTTGGAAAAAGTCAGCGAAACATCATGGCATATTGCTATTATGGTTTCTGTCGTATCGCTTTTAAAATTGGGGATTATTCAATGGACTCTTGTGAAAATTGCTTCCATCAAAGTCTCACGCATTGAGATTAGGAAAGGTCAGCGAACCGCCTCTTTTTCTAATCCAGATGAAAATGCCAAGGTCATTGAAATCTTAAAGAATGGAAATGATATTGATGTGGATGAGAAATTTTATGATGACGCTTCATAAAATTTGAATAGAGTTCCCCCTCTTTACAATAGAGGGGGAAAAGTGATGGGTTGTTCAAAAAGCCAACCGTGAGGGCGAGGCTTTTCAGGAAGCCTCACCTCGGTGGCTTCTATAATTCTATTTAAAAAGTCTATTTTTTTACGTTTGTTGAAGTCTTTAAAAATTTTTAGGGTCAATTCGTCTTCATCAAGATTGAAATTTTCTTTGTATCTATTGAGATTTCCCTCTAATTGGATTTCAATTCGCCACACTTCACACTTGCTAAAAGGTGAAAGGCGGTTCGCCATGATTTCCTTTTTTGCGATGTCGGGTTCATTTTCTAACTCTTGGCTTTTGTTGTAAATACGAAGTAGGAAACCATCCCCCTTGAAGGTCATGCCCGTAAAATTTAATCCTTTCACTTTGTGGGTCTTTCCATACACTCTGGCGTTGCTTGAAAATTTATAATCATACCCAAATGGTGTCGGAAATAATTTTTTAGCGTCTTTCACAATCAAGGTAATTTGCGCGTCTATCCTTGAAAGTCCATAGTCAATGGGGTCATCAAGTTCTATTCTCTCAATAAAGGATTGGCGATTTAGACGCTTCACCATTTTTTCAATGAGGGCTTGCCGTTGAAGAAAACTAAAATTCATGGATGCTTTGCCTTGTATTTGGAAAAGTAAGAATTTAGTCGTAGCCCATAGATAAAGCCCCTTATCGCTTTTCATTCTAAATTCCCCAAAGGATTTTGGGTCAATATGCCATCCATCTCCTTTGGTTTGGGTAGCGGTCATGGCTTCATTAAGAAATTGTCGCCTTATGTCTTTGTCGCCCATTTTGTGGCACCATAGCGTTGCCGAAGTCCAGTCAATACCCAGATGAATAGGAATAAAATCTTCTTCTTGCGATTTTATATGAATGAGATTTTTTAATTGGTCTAACAATGCCACTTGCTCTGGGGTCATGGCTTGCTCCCAGTCGTTGGCGTGTAGGCTTTAAAAATAGTCCATTTTCCATCATCAACTAAAACCAATTTTCCTTTGTGGAGGTCATCACGAAACCCAACATCTTTGGGAACGCCGTAATACTCACAAGTGTAATCACTATGAAGTTTTCCGCTTATGAGGATTGGCAACTGACGAACATCTAATTTTGTTTCTCGTAAAGTGTCCGTTTGCGTTGCTACAATAAGGAAGATTTCATAGGCTCGTCCAACTCCAAGCAGGTAGTTAAGATTATCAACGATGACTTGAATAACTTGATTACGGGATTTGTCGGTGGTCTCCCTTAAATCTTGTTGGGCTTCATCCAGAAATATATAAGTTGGATTTCCTTTTACTTTTCTTTTTACTTCTAAACAAACGGCTTCAACCTGGTGGGAAAATTCGGTCAATCTATCCAAGTCAGTAGAGTCAAATATCTGGTGAGGGGCGTAGTTAGAAAATTCCTGGGGCTTGCTGGTGAGAATTATCTTTTCACATTCCTCTGGGACTTGCTGGAAAATACTTTTTAGCACATAACTCTTGCCCGAGCCTGGTCTTCCACAAATTCTTATGCCTGATTTATTATGAATGTTGATGGGAAGGTCATTGTTTAAACCATCAACACCCACACCAAACACAAAAGGCTTTCGTCTTTTTAATGGAAGAGGAATTTCATCTTTGAATTTTTCAAAGTAAAAAGTAATCCAGTTTCCTTTGGATTTATGCGTAATGACTTTACCTTCAAAAACATGACCGATGAATTTGTATTCGTTCTCAATGTTGTAGTGGATATTTTCATTCAAAATTTTTAACTTTACCCATTTTAAATTGGAATAATTGAAAGTGATAAACGGCTTTGTCCTCATGCTTGGTTCAACAAGTTGTTGGACGGGTT
Source organism: Bdellovibrionaceae bacterium UBA2316 (assembly GCA_002345205.1). GTDB lineage: Bacteria > Bdellovibrionota > Bdellovibrionia > Bdellovibrionales > Bdellovibrionaceae > UBA2316. The sequence goes on from DDVI01000030.1 coordinate 10,905, forward strand.
TTCCATCCACATTGATAAGTTGATGGCGTCCATAGTGCTTTAAACGGTTTTTTATGCGTTTGCGTTGGATGAACCACACGAAAAAAACGATAAGCAAACCTAACCCCAGATATAACTCTGGGGAGGTTGGAAAATGTTGGAGGTGTTTCATTTTAAACCGCCATCATTTTTACTTTTCGCAAAAAACTGTTGATGGTCTTCAAAGGCGATGAACTTAAAGAAGTCTCCATCTTTTCCCTTTGAAATTTCATAGCGAACGATGATGAATTTTTCTCTGGGTGGATTGATTTTCACATCCACGAAAAACGCTCGTTCTTGGCGGTTGTCGCCACTTTCATCCCGTTCTACATAAGTGATTACCCACTTATCTTGCTTTTTTGTGAGGGCGATTGATTTTGGCTCAATGACCTCAACATACATTTTCTTTCTCATGACCTGTTCTCCTTGTGATTAAGGAGGTGGGCGAAATTGCTTGGCTCGCTCTAATCACAAGGAATAAATGGAAAACATCACGGCTAAAATTGGCTATTTTTTTGAAAAATGGCGTTTTTTTTGCTGAGTGGTTGTTGTGAGGTAAAAATGTATCGCAAAAACCGCTTATATTCATTTATGGGGGCTATTTTAAGCCTATTGTTAATTAGTTATACAGCACACGCCAATGATGAAAAGCAGGTCTGTTTTGACCCAAGCGTGGTTTCAAATAAGATTATTTTAGACCAAACGGGTCGGTCATTTGATTATAAGTATAGAATAGTTAGAAAAGCAGAGCAGGGTTTCCCCACTGTTATTTATCTTCCTGGCGGTCCAGGACAAACAAGCATTGAAGGCATACTGACCCAACCCAAAACAGTTCCGCCAAAGTTTGGTTTAATTTTAACGGACCCCAGAGGTATTGGTTGTAATTTCAATGAAAATTTAAAGAAGAATGACTTTCAAACACCTTTATTGGCTGGTGATATTCTAAGTATCTTGAAAGATATGTCGCTATCGCCTGAGCAAACCATTTTATATGGGGCTTCTTATGGAACCGTTCTTGCGACCACAACCGCAGAGTTAAATAATCGTCTTGGTAATAAACCTTTTAAGATGTTGGTTTTAGAAGGAGTGCTTGGAAAAGCCTTTGTGGGACAAGAGTATCTAAATCAATACGCTATCTCATGGGAAAAGTATGTATCTCGAAAAGGTGGGAATGATTTTAGAAAAAAAATTTCTTCGGCGGTGATTGTTAATAATTTGGATAAATCTATGTTCGCATCTTTTCTAAATGGCTATCTATTGCTGGGTTCGTGGGGAAACATGGGGCATGTTTTAGATATGCCGTTAGACCTTCTTCAAAATGATTTTAGTAAATTTAAAAATGATTACTATACTCCAAGTCCAAGTCATGACTCCATGAACGCCGAGGGGCAGATGTATCTAAACCTCTGGTCGCAAATTTGGTGTAGGGAAATAAGCAACCCAGGAGATGGGCAGGAATTGCTATTTGATAATGGAAAATTGATTGTAAGCCAAACGGTCAATGGCAAAAATGATAAATCTTGTGATGGTGCCAAGCCTGATAGATTGTATGATTCTAAAACCATCTCATTGCGAGAAAAAATCGTTTATTTACAGGGTGAAGATGACCCCGCTACTTCCGCAACACAAGCCTATTATCATTTTGTAAATCAAAAAAAATCCCAAGAAAGAGTATTCGTTTTATTCAAACAATTAGGTCATGCTCCGTCAGCAGTTATACAAATGCTAATGGCTGGAAAAATGGATTCTATTTGGTATGAGGAATTCAGTGAAAAATCATTTGATATTTTGAACGGAACAAGTTTTCAGTTTAAAATTGAACGTAAATTAAAAGGGGAATAAAATTATTCCCCTACCTTTTGCTACTCAAATACCCGAAGCCTTTGGCGGTGTCCCATCATTTCCGTTGCCACTGTCGCCCACTAAAACTTTTGTTCTATCCAAGTAAATTGCGAAAGTTGTAGATGGGTCAAGGTGTCCAAGCCAACTTGCTACGCTGGCGTGGGATTTTTCGCCCTTATCAAAACACCAGTTCGTGAAGCCTTTACGTCCGCTATAAAGTCCCAAGGCTTTGCCGTCGGCATTACAATTTAAGGCTCGGGCTAATGACTTAATTTTTTTATAAGTTGGTTTTTGAAAAAGTCGGCTCTCAATAATGCTCACGGCATTTTTTTGTTCATCCCATTTTATAGGGATGTGCTTGGTTCTTTTATTTTCTGGAACGCCTTGAAGTTTTTCTTGATAGACCATCACCACATCAAGCCCAGACTTCATGTCCGTATATTTAGAATAGTGTTTTCCACCGTTAGAGGTTTTCATCAACTCTTCGGGACGAAGACCTAAATAAAAGGTCGCTTTAAAGAAATTGATTTCGTTGGTGGTGAAGCCATGGCTGGGGGCGATGCTGACGATTTGGTCTATAAGATTTTGCGTCATAGGTAGGGCTTCTTTGCGAACCCCTGTCTTGGTTTGCGAACCTTTATTTATCTTCTCACGGAAGTTGCCTTTGGGCTGTGGAATAATTTTAAAGTATCCACTTCCTTTGGCAGTCGCAAATTTTCCCCATTCGTTCATCATGGAAATCAATTTTTGCGAGTAGTTGAGTGAGTATTGATTATCAATGAAGTATTTAAAAATGATTTTAGAATTTTCGGCGTAGGTTTCGGGAACCAGTTTCAAAGAGTTTATAATTTCTTGAATAGTCGCAAAGACATAAAGTTTTTTACTCAGATGCTTATCTGTCCCAATGTTTTCATTCCTGATTTTCTGTTCAAATATATTGACCATCTCTTGCGGAAAAAGCGTTTGGTTGATGCTTCTACTACGGGCGTATCGTTTGAAAGTTCGGTCTTGGCGAGCCACTTCTTCACGAGTTGCTTTGTTGAGTTTTCTAAAATCTTTTAACTTGGTCTTGGCTTCTAATGCCGTCATTTCCGCAGATAAACCGAAGCGGTAATAAACCGCTTCATCAATTTTCTGGTGAGGATTGACGGGCTTTCCATTCTCATACTTCTTCAAGTAAAGGCTAAAACTTTTTCCTTTTTGTTTTGGGCGGATATAGTAAGAACCAACGCTGGGAAGATGTGTTTCAATCGTCGTGGTGATGGAAATTTTTTGGGAAATCTTCGTCTTGATTTTTTTCGCTGACGGTTTGGACTTCGTTTTCTTGGTTTGCTTCTTGATTTGTTTTCTAACTTTTTTCTTCGCCATGCTTTCCCTTTCGGTAAAAACACGCAGGATATTAAGAAAAAAATCGCCTACATCGCCGACCAGTCAGTCGGCGACATCCTCTAAAATACCAAATATTTCAATGGTTTAAGTGAAAAAATTGGTAGTGAGACTCACCTATTAAGCGAACGCACGCAACCTGCTGTAATCATTGAACTTCCCGAATCCGAAAGGCTCGGCATTTTCACCAATTTCGCCGAATTATACTTAAAAGGCCACTCTCTGCGTGAAATAGAACAGCAGACCGGCACT
>DDVI01000030.1:14796-15822 GCA_002345205.1 Bdellovibrionaceae bacterium UBA2316
AAAAGAATACCGGAATCTACTTCTAATTTTTAAGCTTTGGAAATCAGATACCAATCCCAATAGAATTTCAGATCTTCTCAATGAGAAAAACATCCCACCACGAATCGCAAGGTGTTGGAACCGAAATTCCGTGATTAATATTTTAACCCGATTTGAAAACAAACAAATTGTCTCTAAAGGAGGCCAACTTGAACTTCGATAAATTAATTCCAATCCTTATGACCATAGTAATCGGAGCAGCAGCCATCGGAAAACTAGACGCTTTACAAAGATGGGTTTGGAAATCACAGGCTCAACTTTTATATCAGTCTAGAGCCTCGAATTGGGGAAGTCCGAATATATTTTTAGATACTAAGAAAAAGTAGACGTTCATATCACCTGTTTTTAAAGTTTGGCACCCATGACCTAAAAATCTCTATTTCACCCCCTCAGCACGGAGGATGCGCCAATTTATTCTAAATTGTCACACCTCCTGCCGCTGTAGCTCATTCGGGGCTGGAGATTCTTAGGGCATGGGTTTTCACCGGCTCCTCGGACCTCTCAATGCTTTTGAAGAGGTCGCTCAAACAAGAGCGGCTCACAAACAAAAACAGGAGAAATCTTATGAACTCTGATCTTAAATCTAAACTTGAAATTTTAGCTTCGAACTATTCCAAACCATTTTGCTATTCCTGCTATCAAGTTTGTCCAACTGGACGATGCCAGTCGTGTGGAAGCGATGACTTGATGAGATCGACTCCAAACGGTTGTGAATATGGCCTAGACTGGGTAATAAACGAAATTTTAAATGAAAAACTTGTTCCGGTTAATACTGAAGAGGCGTTTGAAGAATCGGTAAGATCGACTCTTGAAAAGGAAACAGTAACTATAGGATGGATGAGTTTCGATGCTGTTACAATAATGAAGGAACTAGATCCCATTTCATGGAAAATTGCAAAGTCAGAGTATGAAACCATCGAGGAGTCTGAAGGGAATATAGTTTCTTTTGATAACGGATCTACATACTAATTAGGGCGCGCTGCCAAA
>DDVI01000010.1 GCA_002345205.1 Bdellovibrionaceae bacterium UBA2316
CTATGCTGCGGCCTGATTAATAATCCCAGTCCAGTTCCTTTGCCGACTTCCTTGGTTGTAAAGAAGGGTTGAAATATTTTGTGTTGAACCTCTTTAGAAATTCCGCGACCACTGTCGGTGATTGAAATAACAAGATTGTTTTTAACTTTGTCTACATTTAATTCAACCCATTTTTCATCAAGATTTAAAACGGCATCATAGGAACTATTTAACAAATTTAATATAACTTGTGAAATTTCGGTCTGCCGACAAAACACTTCGCCTTTGAAGTTCATATTAATTCTAAAGTCGATATTAGATTGTTGAAATCGCTGCTGACAAAAAGATAGAGTTTCATCAACCAGCTCTTGGGCGGTTGTGATCGCCATTGAATCCGCGCTGGCATCGCGAGAAATTTTACGAAGTCCTTTAATGATTCGAGATATACGTTCGACCGTAGAAATTATTTTCAGAGCATCTGTGTCTATTTTCTTTTGTATAATCTCTGAATACGGTTGAGCTAAATGATGCTGAATTTGTCGGGCCTTTCCATAAATAATTGTCAGAGGGTTATTAATTTCATGAGCAATACTACTCGCCATTTCCCCGAGTGAAGCCATTTTACTGGACTCAGCAATTTTGGCTTCTTGTTCCTTGACGATACTTTGAGCTCTGAGGAAATCACTATGCAGTTTATCTGCTAATAATTGGGCCTTTTCACCCGTCGTATAGATATTAATGATAAACAGCGCAATCATTAGAACTGATACGGCACCAATCAAACCAATCCAAGTAGATAAAAAATTCTGAGATCCTTCGAATACGGGACTCTGAGCCCATTTAATAAAAAACCTGCGCCCGGCCAAATTGATACTGGAAACTATCGTTGGCTGAGCCGGATTTATTTTTTCATTCGAGTTTCTGTATATTAAAGTTGATTCATTGAGATCAGGACTATCATAGAGCTCGAAAATCAATGGTCCTTTGAATCGGCTAAAAACTGAATTAAGAAAATTTTCGGCAATAAACGGAGCGTACACCCAATGTGAAAAATTGGCTATTCGGGCTTCTACTGTGTCTGTCTTTGAACCATGTTTGTACACAGGAAAAAGAATCAAATGCCCTAGCCGCGCTTTTTGATCCTGCACAAGGCGCACGGCCGGAGTAATTTGAACTTTCCCAGTACGCATTGCTAATATGGCCGTGTCGCGACGATTTTTTTCCGAACCTATATCAAACCCTAACGCTGGACGGTTTTTTTCTAATGGCTCAATAAACGTTATAACAAAACTGTCTTTTTCATTAGGTAATAAATGACTCTCGGGAGTTTTCGCTGCTTTATAAAAAAAATCGTGGTCGAAAAATTTTGTGTATTTTTCAAAGTGCTCATTTACTTGATCTTTCGGAACACGAAATATGGCACCTAGCCCATTGATGCCCGGGGTATTTTGATCCAGGTTTAGGGATGTGACATAGGAACTCCAGTCCCTAGGGTTGACTTCATTTGAAGCTAAGAACAGACTTCGTCCGCCATTTATAACTAAGATATACTGATTCAGTCGTTCGACAATTCGAAGCTCCATGTCTTGGGTCACCAGCTTCATATTTTTAGAATCATTCTGCTGATGTGTGCTTTGCATATTATAAAAAATAGTTCCCCAAAACGCCCAACCTGCTAGCAGAACAAACACAATTCGTCTTTGCGATAAATAATTATAAATATTCCCAAGGATTAAAGTGGTAATCACAATTCCGGCGACAAAAATTTCTAAATTTAGCAAATTTTGGTTGAACGAAGATAAATTAAAAGGACCTCGCCCATTTATTACATAATATAACGCAATAACAGGAATTGCCGTTCCAAAAAAATAGATGAAAAATCTATTCTTAGACAGCGTAAAAATTAAAATAAGAGGCAGAATTACCAAAAGATATTTTAAGGAATGATAATCAGAAAGCAGGAAAGCAACAACCGCCAGAGTAATCAACGACACGTGCAATAAAAGTAAATGTTTTCTAGGTTCGGTCTTGATGTTATTTACTAGTGTCTTGAAATCACCTTCGTAAATAGACAAGGCCAGTGGGACAATCAACAAGGCACCAATAAAATCTCCAACCCACCAAGTTAGCCACGCGTTTATTAAAAGTTCGTCCTTCAAATCACCAAAAAAATATAAAGAGCCTACACCAAGTGTCGCGCTTATCAAAGGCGCTCCGATACTTGAAACACCCAATGAAATTGGCATAGAAAGGTAACCCAATTGGGTTTCGTATTTACGAACCCAATTCAATAAACTAAAACCAACGTACGCTTCCAGCATATTTCCACACGCAATAACTACAGAAACGATCGCGGAAACCGGAGTATAAAAATTAGCAAGCCACGCACCCAAAAAAATGCTCGGTAAAAATTTTTTTCCAAAGATAAAAAGTATTGAAATCGCAAAGCCCGTTGGGGGCCATATTGGGGAAACATTTGAGTTAAGCGTAGCTAGTTTTAGACTCGCCTCTGCAATGTAGAAATATATCGTCCCAATAAGTAGATTGCCAACAAAGAAAAACCACAGCGTATCACGCGTGTAAACATTGTTTTTCTTTAACTTGTCAAAAAACTCCACTTTATCCTCTCAATCGATGACAAATAATCGGCAAATAACTTTCCAAAAATGAGATCGAAAACTAAAAACTAGACTGCGCGAGACTCTGCCCCTTAGGCCAGTGTCTCGTTTAAATACAAGCTGACGTTATCGTTCTAAATTTGAACTCTAAGTTTAATATTCTGTAAAAGAATTTAACTTTATGATTAAATTATCCTAGGGGGATCTTGGGTATGATTAAAGCGCTTTTTAGTCAGCGTGTTCGCCATTTCGCTGGACTCATCATCGTCCTAACTTCAACGACATTCTATTTTCAAAATTGCTCTAATGTAAAATTTGTAGAAGCAGCCGATAATCTTTCTTCTGAACTGGACGCAAATACGGCCAATAAATTTGGTCGAACTCAGGTCATTAATCCCGCTTACAGCCAAGTTGCCTCGACTGGCGATATTAAAGTTTTACTCGTCGTTGATAATTCCCCTACCATGCAAAACTCCCAGGCTAACTTAAATAAAAACTTAGCCGCTCTTTTAGGACAAATTCAAAATTATTCGGCGTCTGTAAAAGTTGTATCTTCGACGCTATTTGATACCGCCTGCAGTAACAATGCTAACTGTATTTCTAAACCAGTCCTTAACTACAGCTGGTCTAATACACCAATTATGTTGGAGGGCCGCTCGGGAGCCGCCTAAAGCGCAGGATTAAGTGAGAATTCACAAAACGTTACATTTAAATTTGAAAAATCTATGACGGCCGCACAACGAGAAACAGTATTTAACTCGATCCGTAGCCGTGTAACTGATCTTGGAACGCGCGGCGCAGACTCGGAATCACAAATGGCCGCCTTTGCCGTCCATTTAGACACTAGTCTTTCCAACTTTTTTAAGAAAGGTGATAAGGCACTTATCTATATTTTAACAGATGAAGAAGATAGCTACTCGATAAGTTCTCTTCAACAGGCGCGAAGTGTGTATTCAGAAAGTGCCACTTGGTATACCTATTCACCTGGATTACAATACTACTATTCAGCCTTCGTAACCAGTTCCGCGACATGTATGCTCTACGATGAAGCGGGAAACTACAAAGGTATGGATTTTCGCTCACCCATGGCATTTACCACTCTGTCAGCGTGTAATGAATTCTTAGCAAATAATAGTAACACCAATTGTAATTGGGGTTCATCGTGCTCGGCCAGCGAAGTTCATAATAACTTTACATACACTTTAGATAATAAACCAATAGCGACTCGCTGTGCGGAGGTAACTAATGAAGTACGAGGTTACCACACCGTTACCCGCTGTATGAGCGCCGAGGCTTCGACCTACCATGCAATATCGGGAAATAGCTATGGGTCCTACCTTTTTGGTTTAACGAAAGAATCATTTGCGACAAATTCTAAAGACGTAATTATGAAAACTGTAAAAAATAAACTTCAAGAGCTATTTGGATCGAAATACTTAATCGGTGTTTCAACTAATATCACCGGGCAAAGCTGCGCCTTGCAAACGGGACAAAGCTACGATACGTTCTTTTCGAAAGGTTTAGCCGCAGAAATACCGGCATCTAACCTACTTGTGACCTCGATTTGCGATGCCAACACCAGTGACCAAGCCGTGAAACGAATTGCCTCTGAATTTGACAGCATAATGAATAATGATTATTTGGTGTCTCTGGCACCTTATGAAGCTATTGCCGAAGTTCGCGCCATAGTGAATGAGCGCAGTCTAATTTTAAACGACGGTGTCGATTACAAAATCGTTTCTAATACATTCAAAATTCTTTCAAATTCATTGCAAGGTTTTGAGCGCATCGAAATTCAAATCATATCAAAAAATTAATAATTTTATTTGAAACTATGATCTCTGTGTGGCAGACCAATGCCATAAGGAGATCCTATGTCTATAATGAGTGAATTTAAAGAATTTGCAATGAAAGGTAATGTGCTGGATTTGGCCGTTGGTTTAATCATCGGGGCCGAGTTTGGGAAAATCGTTAATTCTTTAGTAAATGATGTGATTATGCCACCGATTGGATTGATTATTGGCGGTATCGATTTCAAAAATCTGTTTATAACTTTAAAAGAAGGCGCCACTGTCCCCGCACCCTATGCCACGTTAGTTGACGCTCAGAAAGCGGGAGCCGTAACCATCAACGTTGGTCTATTCGTAACGTCAGTGATTTCATTTATGATCATCGCCTTCGCGGTGTTTTTACTTGTTAAGTCGTTTAATAAAATCCGCCAAACGCAGCCACCCGTTGCTAAGTAGCAACTCGGTTGCTCTAGTCAATGCCGATGACGTCCAAATCTTTTTGGCGGATTCGGCTAATATCCTCTGGGATCGATTTTAAAATTGCTTCTGATAACGTTTCAATAAGATTTTCTTTATAGTGGGCCCGCTGGTAAACAAGACCTATTTCGCGCGACGGAATTGGTCGATCAAACGGAGTCAGCTGAGTTTGGTTCCCGATGTCTTCAGATGCTAACTGCGGAATCAATGTATAACCACCATATGAATTTACGAGTCGTTTTAATGTTTCTAAACTTCCACTTTCAAATTGAAAATTGCGCTTAGTCGTTTTATTTGGTTTGAGCGCACAGATATCTAGAACTTGATTACGCAAACAATGTCCCTCTTCTAATATCCAAACATCCTCCATCGATAAATTAGAGTACTTAGCTTTTTTAACTTTGCTTAAAGGATGATCTTTTTTGCTCAATACTAAGAACGGCTCGTAGTACAGAGGAATTTCGATAATTTTAGGCAAATTGAGCGGTGTGGCCAAAATGCCAACGTCAATTTCATCATTACTGAGTTGTTCGATGATTCGACTGGTTTGTAATTCTAAAATTTTTAATTTTAATTCGGGATAGCTTTTTTCCAAAATAGGTAACATTAACGGTAATAGATACGGTGCAATTGTCGGAATCACGCCGACGACCAGTTCACCGTGCACGACGCTTGATTCATTTTGGGATATGATACTTTCGATTTTTTTGGCTTCAAACAGCACTGTTTGGATTTGCTCAATGATTTTCTTACCGACGTCCGTTAATAAAATCGGTTTCTTCGATCGATCAAAAATAATGACGCCCAGATCCTCCTCCAGCTTCTGTACCTGCATGCTGAGGGTGGGTTGCGTAACACGGCAAGCCTCCGCTGCCTTCGCAAAATGACCATGCTTATACACCGCCCAAATATATTCGAGCTGAGTGATCGAAAAATTAATACGTGATTTCATATACTTACCTCTAACATAGCCTCAATTTTAATCATAATAGATAAAATCTATTATATCAAAGAAATAATTGATTTTACCTAGAGCTAAAAAATCCGTAAGGTAAAACAATAAACAAAGTGGTTTTTACGAACCACCTAAATGAAGGAGCATTCATGCAAACATTGATTAATTCACGCGTAACTGATTTCAAAGTTCAAGCGTACCATAACGACAATTTTAAAACGGTAACTCAAGACGATTTACGTGGTAAATGGTCAGTATTTTTCTTCTACCCGGCTGACTTCACTTTTGTTTGCCCTACTGAGCTAGGCGACATGGCTGACAAATATGCAGAATTCCAAAAACTGGGCGTAGAGGTATACTCAGTCAGCACAGACACTCATTTTACTCATAAAGCTTGGCACGATACTTCAGACACAATCAAAAAAATCAAATACCCTATGTTAGCGGATCCAACGGGTCACCTATCACGCGCATTTGGTGTTCACATTGAGTCAGAAGGTTTAGCTTACCGTGGTACCTTCTTGATCAATCCAGAAGGTTTAATCAAATTAGCGGAAGTAAACGACAACGGTATCGGACGTAACGCAGACGAGTTGCTAAGAAAAGTTCAAGCGGCTCAATACACGGCTAAAAACCCGGGTGAAGTTTGCCCAGCTAAATGGACTCCGGGCCAAAAAACATTGAAGCCTGGTTTAGATCTAGTTGGTAAAATTTAACTCGATCGTAAACACTGTGCGCCTTGGCGCACAGTAATTTTGGCGCGCCTTAACGCGCGCCAGATTTTTATTTGAAATTCACCCGCGCCGGTGAATTTGAATTAAGAATCTCTAAAAGACTTACAAAAAAGTCTTCGAATTACTTTTTACGTCTATTTAGAACTCTATGTATAAAACGGGAGCATTTATGATTGATCACGACATGAAAGAACAACTTAAGCCAGTTTTTGAAAAACTGGAAGGTACAGTAGAACTCGCTGTTGAATTAAGCCAGCATGCGGATCAAGCCGAGCTTCTAGATTTATTAGAAGGTGTCGCCAGCACCAATCCAAGCAAGATCATTGTTACTAAAAATTTAAACCCTGGCATGACATCATTAATACCTAGATTTAAAGTGATTCATAATGGAAAACCTACAGGTATTACGTTTTCTGGTATTCCTGGTGGACATGAATTTACGTCTTTAATTTTGGCAATTTTAAATTCCGACAATAAAGGCAAAATGCCAGATACAGTGTTGGCAGATCGTATTCGTCGGTTGAAAGGCCCCATCAAATTACGTACATTTATTTCGTTAACGTGTGAAAACTGCCCCGACGTAGTTCAGGCATTAAACCAAATGGCTATTTTAAATCCCGACATCGAACATGAGATGATTGATGGGGCTTACGCTCAGGACGATGTGAAAAACTTAAACATTCAAGGCGTTCCAAGCGTTGTCAACAACGGCGAACTGATGCACTCGGGTCGCATTAACTTTTTGGACTTGTTAGTTAAATTAGAAAACACGTTTGGTTCAAACGATGCTCCCGCTGATCAAAAGCCACGTGACTTAGGTGACTTTGATGTTGTTGTTGTTGGCGGCGGTCCTGCCGGAGTGTCAGCGGCTATCTATGCTGTTCGCAAAGGTTTAAAAACTGCACTGATTGCTGAAAAAATCGGTGGCCAAGTTCAGGAAACACGCGGAATTGAAAACCTGATTTCTGTAACTTATACCGAAGGGCCTCAGTTAGCGGGACAGTTAGCTCAACATTTGGCATCCTACCCAGTGCAAATCTTAGAGCATCGACGTGTAAAAACAGTTCACAAAGATGGCTCTCCCAAACGAGTAGAATTAGAATCTAACGAAACTTTGCGCACAAAATCGTTGATCGTTGCGACAGGTGCTAAATGGCGCGAACTTGGTATTCCTGGTGAAAAGGAATACATCGGTCGTGGCGTCGCGTTCTGTCCACATTGCGACGGCCCTTTTTATAAAGGTAAAAAAGTAGCGGTTATTGGTGGTGGCAATTCTGGCGTGGAGGCCGCTATTGACTTAGCCGGTATCGTTCGCGAAGTGGTATTGATTGAATACAATGCCACTCTCAAGGCCGATCAAATCTTGGTTAACAAATTAAAATCGTTACCGAACGTGACGATTTTAACAAACGCTAAGACAAAACAAATTCACGGAGACGGGCAGAAAGTCAGCACGCTTGAATTTGAAGATCGCGCATCTAACGAAAGTAAGAAAATCGAACTCGACGGTGTGTTTGTGCAAATTGGACTTCTACCAAACAGTCAATTCTTGAAGAATGTGGTTGAGCTAACTCCGTACGGTGAGATCATTATCGACAACAAAGGTCGAACATCAGTGAAAGGTATTTATGCTGCAGGTGATGTAACAACGACACCGTACAAGCAAATTGTGATCGCCATGGGTGAAGGGGCTAAAGCGGGGTTGGCTGCATTCGAAGATTCTATGTTGCACTCACCAGCTTAAGCCGCTAATTAGGCCGTTTTCAACCCGCGTAAAACATCAGACATGAATTTTGTTTTAATTTCGGCGCCACTGGCGCCGGTGTTTTTATTAAATTCTGATATCTTGCCGGCTCGACATTCATTTCGCGCAGCCACTTGTTAAAATATTTTACTGAATCCATTCCCGTCAGGCCTTCCGGTCGCTTATTGATAAATGTTAAGAATCCGGGTTGTTTTTTAATCCACTCAATTCGATGTTCCGTTAATTCCGCATGCAGTATGAATTCATGAAAACTGCGAACAGCCCTTACTGCCCGTCGTTCGATAGGTTCGTCGTCTTCAGAAAAAATCGAAAACCACGAACGCTGTCGTAATGATTTTAATTTTCTAAACGTTAGATCTTGATTTCGTTTTGAGTTATACTGCGGATTTAGAATTGTCGAATGCAACTCTTCTTCTATCGTTACCGCGAGTTGAGCAAACGATTTAATTTGCCGTTTCTCTATACGGTTTTGAATCGATTCGATGATCGGTCCCGCATTTTCATGCGAGGCGATTAAAGGCGGCGATGTATTCCAATTATTACGAAAAACCCCCGTCGCTAACTCGGGATTGTTGGCATTATCGACAAAAAAATTAAAAATGCTACGCAGGTCGTACTTAAATGCCGATCGCGCGCCCGTGTTCATATGAGACGAACGATTGGGTAAGGTTTTAAGACCGGCTTGACGAGCCGATGTGAAAATTAAATCTTCCATTACATTTTCGCGTTGATACAGTTCCTGTAAGGTCGATGGTTTAGTTTGAATCTCGACACAAAGAGGATCGTAACTAATTTGAAACCACCACCCGTCGCGCATGAGCACATGAAACTCGGGACCCCATTTACCGCCCGTAGTTTCAACTACGCAGCCGTAATGGCGACACTTAGCCTTTATAACTTGGGCCAGTGACCGAGCTGCCGGATACTCGCGACCGCGTAAAGCACCCACTTTTTCGGGACCGTCAATTTCATAAATCCAGTCATTCGTAAATTCAATTTCACCACCATGGGTGATCCCCGATGGCGTCAGAATTTGAGCGTGAGATATAGAGATAAAGAAAAGCAGCAGGAGGATACGCATTCAAATAGAAGTACCACACCTAACTAGCTGATTCTACTGTAGAGAATTAAACAAAGAGCCGTTTTTGGGTACTAGCACACGTTCGTACACTCGATAACCTTTTGGATACCATTTTTATTCAATACCACGCGGTAGAGCTGCATTTGTTTTTGAGTATCAACACCATTTTCCTTAGCGCAATAGTTCACAAGCGCATAGAAGTAATACATCTTATGCGACGTTTTACGAGTAAAACGACCTTTTTGATCTAGAATCGTAATATCCTTCATCGGATCATCTAAGAACTTTAAATAGCGTTGTAAGTTAATACGTAGGTTCTCTTGCAACGAGAGTGGATTATCTTTGCCTTTAGATTTAGGAGCCAGGCAATAAATACGTTTTAGGAATAACACGTCTTCTTTAAGGTACGATTCCGCTTCAGATACCGACGCGCTCTTACGACGATGACGAATCATTTCCGGAAGTTCCATCGTCCTGACGGTTTTAAGCCACTCTTTAATGTGACCAATCTGAACGTCTTTTTCTTTGAGTTCGTATTCAAAATCAGGAACGTATTTAGAAATTCTTTTGTTTAAAAAGCTTTTCGCGAAATCTTTCAATCGATCACGAATGGCGTATAATCCCATCGCAAAGAAAATCAATGAGGCCCCTTGAAGACCCAATTGATAAAAATCAGGATTACCCACCTGCTGCAAAACAGCCGCAGAGATACCAGCAATACACGCGGCTAAGGCCGCTGTCGGCTCAGAAAACTTTTTTAAAGATTGAGACTTTTGAACATCGATAAACATTTTCGATTGGAAAAACTTTTTCATTTGCCCTAAGCGGACCAGTAAAAGTTCGCTACTGTCTTGGCTCTTTAAATGAGTCGGCGTCAGGCAATGTTTCTTCTGAAAATGCATTTCTTTTTTTTGCAAAATCGATAATTGCAGATGCAACTGTCGCCAGCCATCAACAAATTTAACCCGTTCGGCAGTGTCCATATTTTTTTGAAAACGCGAAATTTCAAAATCGATTTTACCTAGGGTTTCAATAAAGACATGGTGAATGTATTCATCCAGTAAATTCACCACCGGCGAATTTACTGTCCAATTAGCATCCGTGACCCTTCTTACATTTTCCATGATCTCTGCCAGATCGTCGATTTCCGCAGAGATTTCGCTGAAAATAGTTTCCGAAACCACATTGTGCGTGCGTGAATGGATAAGCAATAAATCGCGTTTAATTTTACTCGTGCGAGCCTTCAAGGTTTCACCTACGATACCGCCAATAATTTGTACAGCAGAGGTTAACTGCTCTTCTACATGCGCATCGCAACCAGGCACCGACAACAACGTAAGTAATCGTTTGATATCATCAAGCGCCGTCAACATTTCACGAGAATCTAAACTTTGGTTTAAAGGAATAAACAAACGCTGCCGAGAGTAAAAATCGCTAAACAGATCGCCTTTTTCCACTTCGCGCATTTGAACAGACGGAGGAAAAAATAAATAGAAATCTAAACGGGCTTCTTGTTCTACACCGGAAAAATTAAACAAGGATTTAAGTTCTAGATTGTGATTATCGTGACGTTTAACTGAAATGTCGGCAGCTGATGTGTTCTGATTGCCTTTAACAATTGAGTCCAGCAGAACCTGCTTGGTAGCAAAAGCAGATACACGTCGATCTGTTTCATTTTCTGATTTGGTTTCGCCTGCTTTTGGGTTCTTATCCCACATTCTGTCCTCTAAACTTAGAACCCGCAGGTTCTAACAAAGGTTAATTGTCAGGGTTGTGTTAGGATTATGTCAAGACTATACATAATAATACATTAAAAAAACAGTTCTAACTGTTTGAACTGTCTAGATAATTAAACTTTCCTTAGGTCAATCATTAGAGAAAGCTATTGGGTCTGAAGATTCTACGTCCTTGCTGAAAAAAGGGACAAAAATCGCCTCGGTCAAATCGATTTTCCGTTCATGAAATAATTCTAGCAGCCTGACCAGTTAGTAGTCGTTTTCAGTTATTAAAATTTCTCATTGGCTTTTTAACAGGTTCTTATTGGCGGCACCCCACTTGCTTTGAAAGTTCCCACGAGGTTTTATGAACGTTTTTTCTAAACATCTTCTAGTGTTAATTTTTATGACATCTGTGTTTGCCGGCGCATCTGGGGTGGATAAGTTCTATCGCCTTGATGCAACGACTGCACGCTCGGCCATCCCACTTGATACTGGCTATTTCATTCCCATGTCATTATTAGACGATATCTTTTTTCAGTACGAATTATCTAAACGGTTGTTTGCCCCTATGAAAGCACAGCAGCCCTATACGGTGACTCGGGAAATGATGACTGCATTTGATCCAATTGTGAGTTCAATCGCAGAATTCATCGACGAAGAGAAAAAAGGAATCATGGGTCAGTGCGAGGCCACGGGAAAAAAATGTGCATTCACATTTGAGAGCATAAATGGAATCAGTGAACGAGAGTTAGCTATCGAGATCACTCGCGCCTCGTATTGCTTTGGTACCGACCCGTTTGTTGTAACGTCTAAAATACGCCAAGAATCCAGATTTGATATGTCGGCCGTTTCTAACACGGGCGCCATTGGATTGACTCAACTAACAGCAGTGGGTCTAAAAGAAGTACTCGACCAAATGGGCCAGCGTGGTGAAAAATACGCGTTCCTGGAAAATAAAGAATACCTAGGAAAAGCGATTTATTGTTTTGCACAAAAAGCGGCGCCGGCAATTTTAAAAGACTTTCCAAAGATCGATATCGTGAAATTAAAAAATGGACGTATTGAATATACAACAGAAACAATCAAGTCATTAAAGGCGTGGGTGCTGCCACGTACAAATATGCCAAAGAGCGAAGCCCGAAAAGTTCTAATCCAAAGACAACTATTTTTGGGAAATGCGCTTCTTAAAATATATTTGGCTTATTCGAAAAAAGTTGCTCCACAGCGGCCGATGATCAAACACTACGAGTCGGCACTGCGAATGTTTAATGGCGATAATATCCGGGTAAAGTACGCTAAAGACGTCATCAAAAACGCTCGTCTAGCGCAGTCTTTGTAAGAGCTATTTGACTGTAACCCTTGTGCAGTTTACGTAGGAACATATGAAAACGTGCGAACGTTGCGGTCAATCTTTTGGCTGTGATTCCAACAACAAAGATAAAAAATGCTGGTGCATGAATCTGGCCATCGCACCGGCAATGCCTCTTCAGTACAAAGATTGCCTATGTTCGGCGTGTTTAAACGACCTCAGTTTGACAAAACAAAATGGTGACCTAATAGAAGGTGAAGACTTTTATTTAGAAAAAGGACTTCTTGTTTTCACTGAAAAATATCACCTTAACAAAGGCTACTGCTGCGGCAATGGGTGTCGTCACTGCCCGTACTGATTAAAAGCTTTGGATAAGTTCTGATTCAAGTTGAGTCAGAATCGTATTTCTTTGAATTACGGCTTGAGCTTTATAAGAAAAACGCCAACCCTTGAGCTTTACATCCTGTAACTTTCCTTTGGGTAAGTAATCCGGTACCAAGCAGACAGCATCCATAAGTTCAGCGAGGCGTTGGGCGGCTGTCCAGCTTTCTACTTCCAGGTACTGTCCAATTTGTAATTTATTTTTGGCTGCGTATCTTAAGAACCCCTCAACCTCGGGACGTTTTTCTGTTGTGATCAGCGTATCTGAAAGTTTGCCGGTTTTGGAACGCAGCTCAAAGTTTCCAGAATGAAGCTCGATGGATTTATACCGAAAATCTTTTTGAATCTCGATTAAAAAAGCAATTTGAATTTGCCCTTTCTCGAGGAGGCTTAACAATTGATGGGTCGGACCTATTTTTAAAATTGGCTTCTGGCTTTTATTTAGGAAGCTATGAATTTTAGGAAACACTAGATCAACCAAGGACCCCGAACATCCAATGCGAAGCGAGTTATCCGTTACCTGCGCACTACCAAAACCGTTTTTAAAGTTTTCGTAGTTTTGTTTAGCTAAACGGTAGAAATTTTGTCCCTCTTCAGTTAATCCAAATCTGCGCTTTTCGTGAAATAACAATGTTTTGTTGCACCACTCTTCAAGACGAACGATCGCCTGACTGACCGCGGGGCGTGATACGTTATTTTTCTCTGCGCTTTGGGTAATACTTCTCAGTTCTACGGCGTCTAGGAAGTATTTAAGTGCGGCTAGGTTTAGATCTTCTATCTTCATGTCACTAATACTTACTATTTTATCAACCATTAGTCATATTTAATTTAATTAGGTATTTCGCTTACCCGTTGCGCATTGCGGAAAAAGATCCCAGCAACAGATGCTCTTGGCGTGAAGAAAAACTTCCGCTAAAACAGAATTCTTGGCACGACCTCATAGCTCAACTGGATAGAGCTACGGTTTCCTAAACCGTCGATACCCGTTCAAGTCGGGGTGAGGTCTCCACAATGATTTCAAGTGGTTAGGTATCTTTTTGTCTTTTAAATCAGTCATTTTTCCCTAGCTTTTTCCCTAAACGCTTTTT
>DDVI01000142.1 GCA_002345205.1 Bdellovibrionaceae bacterium UBA2316
ATTTTGACGGGTTGGTTTATGCACCAACAAGGTTATGCCGCTATGTTTCTTTTGTCAGCCGTCCACAAATTTCCAAAATTTCTCACTTTATAAACTACTGTACTTTATATATTTGAAACGTTCGATACTGAGAACCTCACTAACAATTAATTTTGTTCTTTAGAATTCCAAAGATCGTCCGAAGGATAAACACTCTGTATGTAAGGGGTGCGTGATGGGAAAAACCAATTTCTTAAAGCTAAGCTTGTCATTAAAATCTGTTTTGTTACTTATCCTAGGATCAACATTATTATACAGTGCCACGATCAACTACACGACATTCTTTGGCCCGTCATTATTTAGCCCGGGATTACTTGGATCAAAAATATACAAAGTAAATTTCAATGGCCCTGTTGGAGGAGCATCACAAATCAATGCGCTATTAAATATTAAGGACGGCGATGGCCACGATATCGTATTGGATAACTGTGGACGATTGCAATTGGCTTGTTTGATTAAAAATCTACTAAAAGAAGCAGAAGTATTATTACTAAGACCGACGTTGGTAACGATTTCAATTAACAACGTGGTTGTATTTTCTAAAGCGGACTACAACTCTAAAAAAGGTGTATTCGAAAAACCCTTCGTGGCATTAAAAAACAACGTAATGGAAATTAAGGTTCAGGGATCGGCACTATCTAAAGTAACTGTTTCGGCGAAGGCATCTAGTGTAAACTTGCCTCCCGTTGCTGATTTTACATACTCGGCGACAGATTATATCGCCCCAGCCACTGTGAATTTTTCGGGATTATTGAGTCACGATCAGGATTCTGGGTATATTACAGCTAATGAATGGAATTTCGGTGATGGTAGTTTTGGTAGCGGATCTTTGATTTCGCATTCGTATGCAAATCCCGGGAATTATAATGTTGTTCTTACTGTGACTGATGATGCTGGGGCTAAAGCTTCTAAGGCACAGGTTGTTGTTGTAAAGGCGAATCAATTGCCAGTTGTTCGATTTGCATCTATAGCAAAAACAGAACTAGGTGACCTAAGAGTTGAAGTGGATGGTTCAGGATCGTCTGATGCTGATGGTACAATCAAGTCTTACTCAATTAACTGGAATGATGGATCTGCTGAAGAGTCCACAACAGAAGTTCCAAAATTCGATCACGTTTACACCGTGCCTGGGCAAAAGCAAATTACACTAAAAGCACTCGACTCAAAAGGCGGCGTTGGAACTCTAACTCAATCTATACTGGTACAAGATACAACAGCGCCAGTGCTGGGAATTTCAAGCCCAGAGGAAGGCTCAAAAATTCGCGGAGAAACAGTTTCTATTTACGGATACTCGAATGAAAAATTGGCATCAGCGATTGCTTCGATTAAGGATTCTGAATTCCCCTTAACCATCTCTCCTGAGGGAAAAGGCTTCTCAGGCACAGCTACAGTTAATGTTGCTGGTGCAAAAATATTGCAAATTAAGGGAACTGATAAAGCAGGAAATATTTCGGTTATAAATGTTAAATTTACAACTGAGTTAAACAAAGCACCGATAGCAAAATTGACTGCACCGACAATTGTCTCAAATGGTGATATTGCCACATTCGACGCATCGTCATCAAAAGACGAGGACGGAACAATTGTTAAATATGTAGTTAATTTTCAAGACGGATCAAATCCAGTTGAGCAAACGACTCCAGCATTTCAGCATTCGTTTAGTCAACATGGATATTTCGATGTTAGCTTGCAGATCATTGATAATGAGGGCGGTAGCGCGACAACATCGGTTCAGGTTTATGTAAATGCTAAGCCGACTCCTACTTTTTCTTCGAGCAATACTGAAAATGAATTGGAGATTAATTTTGATGCTAGCTCGACAAAAGATGCCAATGAAAATGATCAACTTACATACTCATGGAGCTTTGGAGACGGCTCTGCCGGTACAGGAATAAACACAAACCATACTTATTCATCAGCAGGAAATTACACTATCAAACTTACAGTTAGTGATACCTATTCGTCAAATATCTTCGTAAGATCCATCGAGGTGAAAAGGTTAGAAGACACACCTGAATTCGAGCATGATCGATCAGGAGGTTATTTAGCTCTTCAGAATGAAATTGATAAGAAAATAAACTCACTTGATACAACAGTAGTATTCAAACTAGAAGATGCTTTTTTCAAAAATGCACCAGATAGGCAAATAAAAGTCACCAATAATGGAAGCTCCACACCTTATAAACTTTCTGTAAACGGACAGTTCTTAACTCTAGAGAAAATACTTATAGATGGAAAAAATATTCTAGCTATTGAAACTTTAGACAGCTTAGGAAAAACACTATTTGTCGAAGCAACAATTTGGGCAGGTTCAAAAACTGTAACTGTTAATCCTATAACAGCAAGCGGTGAGCCGATTTCTGATTCGTTAACTTACAAAGTGATAATACTGGACGCACCGGCGATAAGCCAAACCTACAACTCAAATGAACTTATCAATTTGCCCAATACAAATATAATTGTAACAGCTGTCGACAAATCTAATAAAATTGGAACTACTTTTGTAAAAGAGGATTCCAACAACATCAATTTGGTTATTAGAAGTGTTGAGTCACTTTCTTCAAATGAGAATAATGATTTTAGCCAATCGCTGAAAGACTGGACAGTTGAAAATGCAACAGCCGAGCGCATTGTCGACGAGTCAGTGCCTACCTTAAAATATAACATGCAAGCGACATCAAATAGTAGCTTTAGGATTTCAAAAACGATCATGCCCGAAGTTAATACCAAAAATATTTCTATAAGTTTTCAAATTGAAGGCTACGATCCCGAAGATACATACGTAGTTGTTTTTAGAGATGAGTTAAATAATAAAACTCAAATTGAAACGGGCAATTTGCGACTACATGGTCTATCTGAAATTACAAACGAATTGTTTCAAACCCGTTGGATCGAGATTTCTCACAACTCCGAAAATTTTTCAGGACCTATCGAGGTAAGTTTGCATGTATTCACCTCAAACTCTTTAACAGAAAACAAAGGAAATAGTTTTTCTAATTTATTGATGCGACAATTGATTTCACCGGCTTATGCCGAATCTGAAAAAAAGAAAGCTACAGCTAAAATTAGAGGAATCAAAGATTTGCCTTTTTGCTTAAATAATTTGAGTTTTATTGACTATGTCCCCGATCCGGCGACATTGCCCATACCTTCGAAAAAGGTACCTTCAGAACCAAATTTAAAATCTTTCAGCATCGGAAATATTCCAGAAACTTATAATCACGGAACAAACGAAATAGCGATAAGATTTATGATTTGTAAAGACAATGCAATTAAACGATTAGATCTCGAGGCAGTTATAAAAGGTAAACACGTGCTACTTGGAAGCACAACAGAAATTATTGCTCTCGATGATAATTTCTATGATGCAAAATTTGCATTAGATGGCTTCTTAGGTGGAGCTCAGGCAACACTAGTAAAACTTGAAAGTGAGTTGAAATCAGAGTCGAGCATATTTCTAAACGTGAGAGCACGAGACAAAATTCCACCCGCGAATTCACCTCTTAACTTTTCAGAAGGAGTAACTTTTGGACAGGCATTTCCCATTTTAAAGAGAGACGGGACTATTGACGAAAGGTACAGAACAAAAGACTCAAGAGATGACGATACAGTTAAATTCGATGATAAAAACCTCAAACGTGTCGGAGGTGATGATTGGGCACAACCTTGGTTACTTTCATTCTTGAAGGATACAATTCTACCCCAGTACAAATTTTTGCTAAAATTTAATGATATTTCAAATATGAATGGTGGGTACTTTCAGCCTCATACGGGACATCAGCTGGGTCAAAATATAGATTTTGAACTAGTTGATATAATTGACAAATCTCATTCTTCTTCTGTTTCAAAAAATCAGTTAAAAATCGCAAATAGCTTAATCGATTTTTTTACGAAATATAGCCCTAGAATAACTACAATGTATATTACGCACACAAGACCCGGGTTTGTTGAGGAAATTGAAAATCCAACCTACGACGAATTTGAAGATTTAGAGTTCGATCCAAAAAGCATTATTTGGAACCGCCTACGCCATGAATGTATTCAGAATAGGCTTGTACGAAGGATAATACAAAATGCCGATTTGCATAATCATCATTTTCACGCAGAATTCTCTGGATTTCCTTTAAACAAATACCCAAATATCGGAACTGTCGATATAAATGTAAGCGTAAAGCCTGGCGGTATTTTGGAATTCAACAAGGACCTTTTTGAATTTGATGTAAATGGAATTCAGTACGAAGCTTATATAGAAAAAACTATAAATGGAGAAAAAGAATTTGTACCTGTAAAATCAGGGGTAAATCCAATTGGCGGATTCGGAATTGCAAAACTCAAATTATTGAAAATACAAAAACTATATGATCAAAACTATAAGAAAAACTCAAAAACCTATTATGCTTGTAGTACAAATACGACTGCTAAAGAAATAGAACAGGCTAAAAAACCTGCAAAGTATGTAAATATCCATATTACTCCGAATGGACTATGCGGAGGCGCTCCCCTAAATCTTTCCAGAGTATCTTTAGATTATCCCAGCCCAGAAGAAGAGATCGGTTGGGTCTCAACAGAAGCTGATGTCAAAAATTCAAATATTGGCTCTGGAGCATATATATGCCCTAATTCAATAGTAGAAAATTCAGAAATTATTGGCGGACTAAGCGGTCTGGTAACAGTTTCAAGTTCTAAAATATCTGGAGGGTCTTTAATTTATGGAAACTATCAAATTGAGCATTCAAATATTGATCACGCTGATATAGAAGATAAACCCTTAGCCATAGAATGGTCTTTCGAAGACAAATTTAATACAATTTCGTATTCTGATATTTCGGATTTGACTAATTCTCCAATTGCTGAGGAAAACGGACCGCCTATACAGTTATTTGGCACGATCAACTTACTTGGAACTTCGACAAAACGTACGTCTGTAAGCATGACAACCTCACCCATTAATGTTGGTATGTTATCTATCGTTGGCCCACAATTGTTCGGCAACGCACAGCCGATCACCCTATCTTCTGGAGCAAAGGTAAAAAATGCGATTGTAGGCAACGCCGACCCGGTTATTTTTCTCGGTGTTCCTATCAATATCTCCGAAGACTCTGTTGTTGATCAGTCCTTTATTTACGGAAATGTTAGTCTTTCTGCTGGAGCCAAAATTGAGTCTAGCCAAGTAGGTACTTACCCAGAAAGTTCAGCGGTAGTCTTAGAACGCAAGCCAGCTTCTAATACCTCGACTTTGAAATATTCTTCCAGCTTGGAATCTCCTAGAATGAAAATAGATATATCGGGAGTGTCAATTAGCTCAAATAGCAATATCGCTGGATACGGAACAATTTCCGGCAAAGATGTAAAAATTAAGAATAGCACACTTTCCGACCTTATGAATATTTCTGGAAAGACAAATATTGAGAATTCAATAATAAAATCTAGCACTATTTCAGACGCGACTATCGAAACCGAAGCGTTTGTCGAGTATTCTATTATTTCTGGTAATAGTACCGTTACTAACGGCCAGCTTTCCGGTGCAACTCTCACAAACAAAGCAAAAGTAGAAAATTCGGGTGTAACTTTAGGAACAATTGACGATTCAGAGGTAACAAATGGCAGTTCTATTTTAGAGTCATCTATTTTAAACAAGTCTAAAATAAATAACTCCGGCGTAAGTAATAGTAGTACTATTGATAATTCTGAAATAGCACTCGGTAGCTTTGTATATGGAAATACAACTATATCCGATGACAGCCATATTTATAGTGGCTGGGTAAGCGATTCGGCAACAGTTTCCAACTCGAAGTTAAATGGCAGCTCGTATGTAATGCAGTCCTCAGTAACTGACTCGACTCTCAACGACTCTCAAGCTGTATACTCGAGTACATTACACGACGTAACTTTAACAAATAATAGTGTTATACAAGGATCTGAAGTTTATAATAGTCACAATATAGACAACTCCAGAATATCGGAAGGGAGCAAAGTTACGAATTCCAGCATTACAGGATACAGTGAAGTTATAAATTCCACTGTGACAGATAGTACAGTCGACAACAGCTCAGTTCGATACTCAAAAGTCATTGAACAATCAACAATCCGAAATGTATCTTCAGTGGACCATGCAACTATTAAAAGAAAAAGCAGCTTAAACCAAGCAAACTTTTCCGGGTCAACATGCGATCATTCACTGCTAATAAGCACAGGTATTATTTTTACGCCGGTAAAAGATAGTGCTATTTCGGAATCTTCGATATCTAACAGTTCAGTTGATATTAGTTTTATTGGTGGGGTTTATAATGCAGAAAAAATTTCGGTTTATGATTCTACTTTAAACCCATTCAAAAGCTATCTTTACGATAGAGACTTTTATAAGCAGAACTGCAATCAGGTAACTGACGAAAAAACACATTCAATTGAATATGAGTGTGTTGCGGGAAGCGGCCCGACTATTTCAACTCCATAACAAGCATAAAGGAACTTTATGAAAAGTTTTATTTTGATTATACTATGGCTAATAACTCAAGAAACTTTCTCTACTCCCATACCGTGCCATGGAGCAAAAGGACATTCTCATATGAATGGAGGAGGTTTTGTCGCAGACTCGGCAAAGGTGGATAGTTCAGTTTTCATAGACAAAAATGCGCAAGTGTGCGGTTCCGCAGAAGTTAAGGAAAAAGCAAAACTACTTTTCAATGCGATTGTTGAAGATCAAGCAAAAGTATACAATGAAGCGACGATAAGCTCCTCAGCACGAATTTCCGGGAAAGCCCAAATTCAGGATCAAGCTATAATTGACGGTGGAGCAAAAGTTTTTGGAAATGCGATAGTCGCAGGCTCGGCTAAAGTCAGAGGTAATGCTCAAGTCTATCAAAACGCGTACGTCGGAGAAAGTGCGCTAGTAACTGGTTCAGCATCTGTTTTAGGAAATGCAATAGTCATTGGAAAGAGGAAGATTTACAAAAATATGAAAGTCGATTCCAATAATCTAGCCGATTAATCTTTTTCACTAATCTGAATTGGTTTACGATATTAATGTACTCAATCGACCAATTAGGAAAAATTTATGTTTACCTCAAAAAGAACGACATTATCTAATTTTAGCAAATATATCTGCGCAGCAATATTAACGTACTCGTTAGCCACGCTCTCCCAGCGCCGTGATCAAACTAACCCAAACAGTCCGAGAAACTTTGACAATATTCAAGTAACCGAAGAAGTACTTTCAACTCGAAACACAAACCTAATTTATGTTGAGATCTTCGACGAAAAGAGTTTAAAATCTAAACCTTACGCTATTATTGACTCTGATGGCCTGAAAGTAGAGGACAAATTAACTTGTATTTGGGCAGATCCAAAATTTTTTCAGCCAATAAATCTATATTTGCCTGGTGATAAAACTTACAAAAAATTTTGTAAAGAAAATTTCGTTATCAATCAGTACGACGACAGTGGAAGTTTCTTTGGTTTCACCGTTAAAGACAAAGGAAACTCAGAGTATTACGAAATCGCTAATTTTAACAAGCCTCTATTTATAAAAAAGAAAAATCTAAAAGGATTCTCTTTCCATATCTCAAATATAAAATTAGCTGAGCAGGAGAAGAAGGACAACTACGAAAATCTCCAAAAACTGATGAGCCTGGACCCAATTTTCAAAACTTTCTTCGATATTACTTCAAAATGTATCGAAAAGCGTGACTACAAATGCCTTGAGATTCCTGACGGAAGATGGAATATGATATTAGCCAACTGGGGAGAATACACCTGTGCCTATGCCGACGAAAAAATTAAAGAAAAAACATCAGAATTCTGTAAGAAGAACTATGTTTTTTTATGCGGAATTGATGGGATCGACAAGGAAACCTGCAAAGGCAGAGGGTTAGTTCACAAAGAAGCTTTAAATCACGATCTAAAAAGGTATATAGGCCGTCCAAAAAATGAATTACTAGAAATCGCATTTTGGAATGAGCTGCAAAAATGTTTTGAATTTAAGGATTATAAAGCCAAATTCAAAATCGAGGTAAATGAGCTAGTGGCTAACTACGACGAAAAATCTGATATAAAATGCGAAATAAATAAATTCAAGATTCCTAATTCAAAAAAAACAAAATGGCTTATTAAGAGAATCGAGCTCAATTTACACGGCTGGGAAGGCCAGCCGACCTCTTTAAATTTTTATGATAACTATGAAGGAAAGGTAGTCAGGACAATTCAAGACACTGAAGAATAATTGAAGCAAGATCACCTGCTCTTCGAATTAAACCTGAGAACAAAATGGAAAAGTATAGATCTTCTATGAAATTTATGTTTCTGTGATTTTATACCCACACGCTTTGATTCCCATAACCCAACTCTGTTGTTAAATCTAACTACATCCTGAGATTTCAGATTGTGAAGTTCACCATCCTATCAATCGCTAGTAAACATGTTGTCACAAGTAGCCTGCTTGTAGTGGGCCTTTTGACAATCACTCATACATTTCCAGTCGGTAGATCGCATGCCGGTTTGCTCATGATGTATCGGCTTCGCATCGGCCTGACTTTCCCAGTACTGCCTTTGCGGCTCCATATCGCCCTCATAGGCAACATTAAGGCCCCTGGCAAAATTACCGTTCGCGCAGCCAGATAATAGCACCCCGATGATTATTACTGCCTTCATAACACCTCCTCTGCCACGTATCGGTTGGGCTATAGCCAACATCTGTTATAATTCACTAAAGGTAAGCAAAAGAGTAAACGATCCAACTCGCCTAGT
>DDVI01000033.1 GCA_002345205.1 Bdellovibrionaceae bacterium UBA2316
AATACTTTCGGCCGGGTTAATAACTAACTTCGTTCAGCAAGGATATTTATCTACAGTGGAAGTAAATACCAACGCGCCTTTAAATATTTCTAACTTGGAAATGAATGGCGCAATTGGCTTTAGTGGCACGGCCACTGATCTTAATTTTTATGGAACAAATTTTCTGCTTCCGACCAACGACGTTTCTTTGAGTCTTGGCCAACAGCTTAAATACTATTTGAAAAATGGACCTTATGATTTCATAGGTTTAGGAACAGCAAGCAGCGGTTACTAGGCTAAACACACCCAAGTAAGTTCGTGTTTGTTAGCGTTTAAATGGAAAATTTGAGATTTAGGAATATTCTGAAATTTTTCAAGAACCTTGAAATCGACTTTTCCCTTGAATTTAATTGTACAAATAAAATTTTTTACTAAACCCGAATCCCGCCATTCACTAACCATCGCATATAGGCGTTCTGGTTCACAAATGATATCACTAAAAAACCAATCTAAATTTCCAATATCAGCTGGACCTAATTTAAAAGCGTCCTTTTTAATAAATTCGACGTTTTTTTGTTTTCCAACTTTTTCATCCAGCGCGACTGTGTCCACACTAATCACGTGTCCCGCAAGCTGAGATAGTACCCACGTCCATCCCCCCGGATGACTGCCTAAATCCATCACCTTTTCATTTTTTGAAGGAAATCGATTCAAGCGCGCAAACACCTCATCTAGTTTTTGAAACGCACGTGAAGGTGCATTTTTGTCTTCGGGTACTTCTGGAATACCGTTCTTGAATGGGATACTGATATCAGTAGTGAAATATATTTGATTCGAATCTTCCAAAAACCAAGCGCCACATTTGGGAAGTTCAGCGTGCTGGCCACGTTTTACCTGAGGTAATTTAGTTTTAAATAGTCCCTCTTGGATCAATGCCGATCGACGATGAAGTTTGTAATCAAGACCAATCCAATACTTACCATTAGACTTTAAAATTTTTGAAGCCTGAGAAATTGACTCCGTCGTTTCTTTTTGTAGATTCCACATCTGCCATTGGGGCCACCATAAAACTTGCTTAGGCCCTTGAGCCCAAATCATTCCACTATCTTTTTTCAAAATAGTAAGACTCTTTCTATATTGAATTTCTTCAATCAGATCGTTTTCATAACTACTCGAAGCGACAAATAAGTGTAAGTCTGTTGGATCCACTCAATCTATTTATCAGCAGCCTATTGTTTTGATCAAGAACGAATTAACTTAAACGCAAGAGCTGCGGCTACCAACAAGCCTCCCCCAATCGCGTAAACAATACCTTCAAACTGAGTCATCAAAAACAAGGAAATACTAGCCGCTAGGAAAGGTAATACTGGAAATTTTCCAATACTGAAGGGAACTTTAAATGGTCTTTCTTTATCACTTTGTTTATACCTTAGAACAATCAGAGCTACATTTACTGAAAAGAAAGCCAGCATAGTAGCTAAAGATGAAATACTGGCGACTGTGTCTAGTTTTCTAAGCGGTAGTAACAATAAAGCCGCAACCAATATAATCATCGAAGCTACCCACGGAGTCTTTCTTTTGGGATTAGTTCTAGAAATAATTTTCGGTAAAGACCCAGCACTTCCCATACTATACAAAATACGACTAGACCCAATCAGGGAAATCAAAGCCGTATTTGCAGTAGAAAACAGAGCGACTGCACCCAAAATACTACCGGCCTGTTCAGACTTGGTTTTAGCCACCGCCATTAGAGGAGCGTTACTTTGCGCAAGTAGATTTGGCGTTATCAATGTTAAAGCGCTAATACTGACTAAAACATATAATGTAGTTGCAATCAAAACACTTAGAATGATGGCCAATGGTAAATGCTTTTCTGGATTTTTGGTTTCATCGGCTAAATTAGCAATATTTTCAAAACCAAAAAATGAAAAAATTATGAGCGCTGATCCCGCAAAAGTCCCCGCCGTAGGTGTAAAGGAAATTCCAATTCCAAATTTTTCATGTAAAGTCCCTAGATAAATTATGAAAATTAAACCGCCGACTTCGATCAGCGTTGACACAACCGTAAACCAACTGGATTGTTGTATTCCTATAATAGCTACCCCGCTAAAGAAAAGCAAAACTGATGCTGCGACCAAACTCGTGGATACATTGGTAAACTGATTGACGTAACCAGCAAATGATAGCGCCACTGCTGCCGCAGTCGCCGAACCCGATAGTGCCATCGACGTTCCAATTGTAGATGCTATCCAATTTTCTTTCGAAAATGCTTTTCCTAAATATATAAACTCCGCACCGGCTTTGGGATACATAGCAGAAAGTTCCGCATAGGAAAGCGCGGTCAACAATGCCGATATTCCAGAAAAAAGAAATCCTAACCATAAAGTTTCGCCCGTTTGTTCGGCTGCTTTACCGATAATGGAATAAATACCGGCACCTAAAATCATTCCGGTACCATAAAAAATTAACATAGGAAGACCAAGACTGCGATTTAATCCCGACATAAAATTTTCCTCGCGATTGGGGGCATGTTTCCACAGTACTATGAATTAGTGTTCCAATTAACTCTCTTTGCAGGCCCTATGCCATGGTCGGGCAATTGCAATGATTGCTCTATAAATTTTGAAAAATAAAGTCGCATAAATTTATTTAACAAAAAAAGAATAACTAAAGGAGAAGTTATGCACAACAAAAAACACGGATCAGACCACGACACCCGTCGTTCTTCAAATCAACGAAACTATGCAATGGAAGACAACAAAAAACGCTTTCAGGATCAAGACTATGACAGATATTTCCCAGAACAAAACTCATACCATGGAGGCGGTGAAGACGCTCATTCACAATCGCAATATGGATATGGTCAAAGAGGTCCTTCGTATGAACAGGGATCCTCATATGGACAAGGATCACAGAGTTGGTCACAACCGGTAAGAAATGATGAAGTGTCGCAATCTGGCCGCAGCTACTTTGGTAAAGGCCCTAAAGGCTTCAAGCGTTCTGATGACAGAATTTGTGAAGAAGTTTCTGAAGCGCTTTTCCATGACCACGCAGTAGACGCAAGTGAAATTGAGGTCGCTGTTCATGATGGCGAAGTCACATTGACCGGAACCGTAGCAGAGCGCCGCATGAAACGCTTGGCTGAAGATTGTGTAGATAAAGTAACTGGCGTTACCGATGTTAAAAATGAAATCCGCATTCAAGCGTCTTCTTTTGCAGATAGATCTGAAAAAACTGGAAGCCTGCCAAATACTGATGATTCAATGTCGAGCGATCGTTCGTCGACTTCGCCTTCAGGCATTTCAAAATCTAAAGGCCCAAATAAATTAATGTAATACTATTTTTAACGACAGAACCACCCTAAGGTGGTTCTGTCCTACACATAGGTGGGTCGAAACTGAGTTTTTTATTTACGTGATGCTCTCACTCGATAGTCTGAACGGACCATCAAGATATAGGCAACCGCAAGAAACAAAGTAGCAATTGACACGAACGCGATAAACGTTTGTCCGGATGATAGAGCCACATTTCTTTTTAGAAGAATGCTCAACACGCCGATTGCAAAAAAGAAATAAGGTTTAAATTCATACACTAACCAATCATTCTTGTGCTGAATATGTTTCAATCCCGACCCCCTTCATAGAAGTACAAAGAAGTAGTGCAAGTTCAAAACCAGGGTGTAGATTTGAGTACAGCTCGTGTGCGAAATTACACTATATAGATTTTGTACACACGCACGCTAACTATTCGACATTCAAAATGAGACGTACTATTTTGAAACTTTTAATGAACAGCAATTATATCGTAAACAGTGTGTTTAATCTCGACTGAGTCATCCACAGTTTTACCAACAAGCTGACTGCCCAGCGGACTTTCTGGAGTAATCACTTTTATAGATACGTTGTTGAATTCAAAACTCTGTCCGCCACCCTTGGGAAGCAGTAATACCCACAAAGTTTTCCCATTTGTCTCAAGTTGAATCAAAGCGGAAACAGCTATGGGTTGACCATGACTGAAATCACGCATCTTAAGACTATCGATAACTACTTTCACGGCTTTTAGATCCAAAACGCGTTCAGATTGAGCGCGCGCTAAATAGGAAGCTTCAAGTCCACGCGTATCGTATTTGTTTTCCGGTTTATTTTCTTCGTGAGTGGCCACATCTAAAGTAACCTGAACAGCGTCTACGGCCAACTGCAATTGGGTATCGATTTCAGACTTAAGTTTTTTAAAGAGTTCAGCTTTATTAGACCTCTTTCACATTGCTTC
>DDVI01000096.1 GCA_002345205.1 Bdellovibrionaceae bacterium UBA2316
ACAACTTTCCAAAATTTCTCAGGAGTGACCTCGCATAATGTGGGTGCATTTCTTAAAAATGTCGATGCTTACGTCGATGGCTTAGATGTTTTTGAAATAGAAATACGGGAAAAAGTTTTCGGGTATTGCCACCTATATAATATCGCGGCATTTACGTATGGCCCTGTTGGGATGGGTGTTGCAGGAACGGCTTTTTTACCAAACAAGATGAGTTTTGAAGACTACTTTGGCATGTCTAAAGTGTCTTTGAGTGAAAAAATATACAGATTTGTTGTGGGAATTTCCCCGGCCTTTTTACATATTAAAGCTGTAAAAGATGTTTCGTATTTTGATTTAGAAAAAAGGAAGACGGGTTCTACGACGATGGGCTGTTCAATTTCCAGCGGGGTAATGGTTACCGAAGTTACAAAGTATTTATTGAAAAGAGGAAACGTGATCGCGGCACCTATGTCGATCCAGTATGATTCGTTTTCCCAGCGATTTAAACGTAAATTATCTTGGGGTGGGCGCTTAAATCCACTTTTTATTTTGAAAGTTTATCTTTTAAAAAATTGGATTCTACGGAAAAAGAATTAGCAACTAAAGGTTTTTTTGAAAGTGCTGAGCTAAAAATGTCTTTGCTGTTTCCATATTTGGTTTTTCACTAATCAAGTCTTCTACACTAACCATGACAGATTGAGAAAAGCCACATGGGTACATGCCACGGAATGCGCTTTTATCAGCAAATACATTTATTGCAGCCCCATGATACGTAACCCACTTTTTTACGGCGATCCCTAATGATGCTACTTTACGCCCATCAACCCAAACGCCCGTTTCTTCAACAGCATTACCTTTATAGTCTTGCTGTGGCTTGCGGTTTTCTAGATCCAGTGTTTTGCCTTCGGCTTTTACGTTCAACGTGCCTAGCCAATGAATAATTCCATTTTCAAGTTTGCGTAAGTGACCTGCGACGTTCTGCTGTTCATTGGCGGGCCGACTTTCATGTTTCAAATTGATGATGGGATAGATGACTAGCTGGGATGGGCCATGATAGGTTGCGCGTCCCCCGCGACTGATTTCAGCAATGGGTCCATCCCAGGAAAAAACATCGCCGTGTTCAGTCGAGCGTCCTAAAGTTACAATTTCGGGATGAATACAAAAAACAATAATGCCGGGCAGATTTTCGGCGTGAACTCGTTCAACTAATTCAAGTTGGCGCTTGTTAGATTCAAAATAATCAATCAAACCCCAGTCTTGAATCTCCATTACTTAATCCAAAAATCAACTTGAACGGCCTCGCTGGGATACAAGGCTATTGCGGCCGGTGACCGATCAGCGTTTCTTTCATTTTGCACCGACGACATTACACACACCGAAAGTGAAACGATTCTAGCTAATAGATAACACCGAGCCGTTTTCATAATCCTACTTCGTTGCCGCTGGCTGAGGCGCCGGCGTATGCAACGGTTTTTGAATAATATGAATTGCGTGTCCTAATGTCGCTTCAGCGGCTTCCATCATTGTTTCACCCAATGTCGGGTGAGGGTGAATAGATAACGCTAAATCTTGCAGACGTGCGCCCATTTCGATTGCAACAACCGCTTCAGAAATTAAATTCGAAGCTTCTGGGCCAACGATATGAACACCTAACAATACATCATTTTCAGATGCGATCATTTTTACAAAACCATCAGTTTCCATCATCGATACGGCACGACCATTGGCGCCGAAAGGGAATTTAGCGATTTTAAGATTTTTATAACCTTTAGCGATCGCTTCTGATTCTAACATACCCGCTGATGCAATTTCTGGATCCGTAAAGACAACCGCTGGGATTGTTTTCGCATCAAATGCGCGTGGCGCTCCTTTGATAATTTCTGCCACCATTACGCCTTCATGAGACGCCTTGTGAGCTAGCATTGGTTGACCACATAGATCGCCGATCGCAAAAATGTTTTTAACATTTGTGCGGCGTTGAGCATCGACTTTTACGAAACCACGTTCATCAATTTGGATACCTAATTTTTTTAGAGTCGGTTGATCGCCATTTGGACGACGACCTACCGTTACTAGAATCTTATCGGCTTTCAACGTTTCTGTTTTACCGTTTAATTCGTAAGTGACTTCGTAGTCGGAGCCAGTTTTCTTTTGTGATTTAGCTTTCGCTTGATGAATTACTTTCACGCCCGATTTTTTCAACTTACGAGCTACTACTTGTGAACAATCAGGATCTGCTACGCCTGCTAATAAAGAATCAGCGGCTTCAAGGATAGTAACGTCTGTTCCTAATTTTTTCATATAGGAAGAAATCTCTAGACCGATGTAACCACCACCAATAGTGACCATACGTTTTGGAATCGCATCTAAATCTAAAGCGCCAGTTGATGAAACAATATTTTTTTCATCGAATTCAAAACCAGGAATTTGAATTGGGCGCGAACCCAACGCAAGGATCATGTACTTTGTTTCTAATTGTTCTTTACCTTTAGATGATTGAACCTCAATAAGTGTTGGAGACATAAATTCAGCGGTACCGTTGAAAATAGTAACTTTGTTACCTTTCAATAATTGGTTCACGCCGCCGCTCATTTTATCGCAAACGGATTGTTTCCATGCGACCATTTTTTTGAAATCAATTTTCGGTTTAGAAACTTCGATCCCCATTTCTGGGAAACCGTGCTCAACTTTATCTAACCAATGAGCCGCTGTGATCATGGCTTTAGACGGAATGCATCCCACGTTTAAGCACACGCCACCTAGTTTTTCTTTTTCAACGATCGCCGTGTTTAAACCTAACTGCGCACATTTAATCGCAGCTACGTAACCACCGGGACCACTACCAACAACTACTACGTCAAATTTTTGCATATCTAATCCTTATCGTCCTAGTGCATGTCTAGCATTAATAATGCTGGTTTTTGAATACGACCTAAGAACGCTTTCAAGAAACGTGCAGCCAATGCGCCATCAATTAAACGATGATCGCATGTGATCGTAAAGTTCATGTATTTCTTGCTAATGACCTTGCCTTCTGCATTTAATTCTAAGCGATCTTGGATTTTGTACATACCAAGGATAGCGACTTCTGGATGATTGATGATTGGAGTCGCGTACGTACCACCAACAGAACCAATGTTCGTGATAGTGATTGTTGCGCCCTTCATTTCGTCTGGTTTTAACTTACCATCGCGCGCACGCTTAGATAGATCGATGATTTCTTTAGAAATATCTAGGATCGTTTTACCGTCCGCTTGTTTGACAACGGGAACTAATAATCCATTTGGCGTATCAGCAGCGAAGCCCAAGTTGAAGTATTTTTTGTATACGATTTCTTGTGCATTATCGTCGATCGAAGCGTTGAATGCTGGGAATTCGCGGATAGTCGCGATCAACGCTTTCATAACGAAAGGTAAATACGTAACTTTAGTTCCTGCTTTTTCAGCAATGTCTTTCATTGACTCACGGAACGCGACAAGCTCGGTTACGTCCACTTCATCCATCAGTGTAAAGTGAGGGATAATGTGTTTCGCCATTTGCAAGTTTTCAGCGATTTTCTTGCGGATACCTTTTAGTGGTACGCGTTCTTCCGCCGTTGCGTTTGTTGATGAGTAACCTGGCTTAGGGAATGAAATAGATCCGTTGCCAGTTGATGTCGCAGGAGCTTTTGTTCCGATAGAAACAGAATCAAGTTGCTTCAAGATATCTTCACGAGTCACGCGGCCCGCAAGACCAGTGCCCGTTACACCATTTATGTCGACTTGCATTTCACGCGCTAAACGGCGAGTGGATGGCGTCGCTAACACTTTTGAATCCATAACTGGAGGATAGAATGAAGCACTAGTCGATGCGCCAGTAGCTGCCGCCGCCATTGTTGGCTGAGCTTGCGGAGGAGGCGCATTTTGAGTTCCACCTGCAGAAGTGAGTGTCAGAAGAACAGATTCTACTTTCACTACTTCGCCTGCTTTGAATTTTAATTCTTTAACTGTTCCACCTTTAGTCGTTGGAACTTCAACTGTCGCTTTATCCGTCATGATCTCTGCTACAGATTGATCGGGCTTAACTGTATCACCTGGTTTAACTAACCATTTGATTAATTCCCCTTCAGTAACGCCTTCACCTAGTTCAGGAAGTTTTAATTCATACGTAGCGCCACCAGTCGCTGCGCCTGCAGATACTGTAGTTGTCGGAGGGTTAAATGCATGGCCATTAGTTTGTGGAGCTGCCATCGTAGTTGCTGTAGGAGCTGCTGCTTTAGCGGCACTCGCGCCCGTTTCTTCTAGAGTAAGGATTGTTGATTCCACTTTGATAACATCGCCAGCTTTGAATTTTAATTCTTTAACAACGCCTGCGCGTGTCGTTGGAACTTCAACCGTCGCTTTATCCGTCATGATTTCAGCCACTGATTGATCCGCTTTAACTGTATCGCCTGGTTTTACCAACCACTTGATTAATTCCCCTTCAGTTACACCTTCACCTAGTTCCGGTAACTTCAAATCAAATGCCATGTACTCTCCTTGTGCTTATTAAATAAATATTTACTAAATTGATTTTTCTAATTTGTGGTTATCTTGATTTTCTTGTTTGTTTTTACGAATCACGCCTTCCATAAAGAACTCGCCTGCGCGATACGAACTACGAACAAGAGGGCCTGAAGCGACATAAAGGAAACCCATTCCTTCGGCTACGTCTTGCCAATACTTGAATTTCTCTGGAGTGATGAATTCAATAACTTTTAAATGACGTTCTGTCGGTTGTAAGTATTGACCAAATGTAATCACGTCACAGCCAACGGCGCGAAGATCGCGAAGTGTTTCCATGATTTCTTCGTCTGTTTCGCCAAGACCAAGCATCAATGAAGATTTCGTGTACATATGTGGTTTGTGTTCTTTTACGGTTTTTAATACGCCCATGGTTTGATCGTAACCTGCTCGTGGATCACGAACTGATGATGTCAAACGACGAACGGTTTCGATATTTTGTGCGAATACATCGGGTTCGCTGTCTGCCAGCTGCTGAATCAATTCTTTATTTCCGCGAAAATCAGGAGTTAGAATTTCTACGATTAAATCTGGTTGTAGTTTTTTGATTGTCGAAACTGTGCGTGCAAAATGTGAAGACCCTTGATCTTCTAAATCATCACGGTCTACGCTCGTGATAACTACATATTTTAAATCCATTTGAGAAATAGAATACGCTACTTTTTCTGGTTCAAACGGATCGATAGCGCCTTTTGGATTTCCTGTTTTCACATTACAGAAACGGCAGCCCCGCGTGCACACCTCACCCATTAACATAAATGTTGCTGTTCCACCGCTCCAGCATTCACCCATGTTTGGACATTTAGCTTCTTGGCAAACAGTGGCTAGTTTTAATTCGCCCAATAGGTCTTTAATACGTGTATAATTCTCGCCGCTTGGGGCTCTCACTTTGAGCCATGACGGTTTTGGTGCGCGCATGTGCACTCCCTTTTTTTATTTAAGAAAACTAGGTATTTACTCTAGTAACGGTATATCTAGCCTAAAGCACTTCATTCGGCAATGCGACGGAAAAATATTTTGTAAAATTTGTTAAAAAAGCATTTAACCAAATAGGTAATACAGAAGGACGGGACGATGAAATTAGAGCTGAAAGTGAAGACGGGTACGCTTAAAAAACGTTACAAACGCTTCTTTGCGGATATTTTTTATGAAAATCAACTAGTTACGGCGCATGTTCCAAACACAGGAAGTTTAAAGTCGTGCCTATTTGCTGATCAGGATTGTTATTTTACGGAGAGCGACGATCCTAATCGTAAGCTAAAATACACTCTAGAAATTGTTTCAACACCGACGGGATTTGTGGGAGTTAACACACGAACGCCGAACGACATGATGAAGGACGCCGTCAAAGTGGGGTGGTTGGCTCACTGGAAGGAGTTTCCCGAGGTAAAACCAGAGTTTAAATTAAACGCTGAAACGCGCCTGGATTTTAGAATCAGCAAGGGTGATAAGCACCATTTTATTGAAGTTAAAAACGTAACTTTGAAAGAGGGTCATTCGGCGCAGTTTCCCGACGCGGAAACGACGCGTGGTCAAAAGCATTTAAAGGAATTGATGCAGCTAAAAGAACAAGGCCATGGTGCCGAGATCGTTTTTTTCATTCAAAGAAATGATGTTGAAAGTTTTAAACCAGCAAAAGATATCGACCCAGAGTACGCACGGTTGTTAAAGCAAGCCGACGAGTCGGGAGTCAAAATAACTCCGATCGTTTGCGATGTAACGTCATCGTCGATTTCCCTAACTACAAAGATTCTGCCAATCCAATGGTAAAGTTTTTTCTTTCGTTTTTATTTTTGGCTCAGTTTGTATCAGCGACTGAACATTTCTTTAATTACAGTGATATAACCGCGCCAGGTGAGATCACTAAATTTCCCGCAAATTTTGGTTCGTTCCGCCAAGGCATGAGTTTTTCAGGATCGCTGAATGCCTTAAGCCGATTGTCTTACAAGCCGAACTTGTCAGAATATAAAACCGATCGATCACCGGTTGCCATTGAACCCAGGGTCCTGTCATCGGGTTTGGGGCAAAGTTGGGGAGGCTGGGGATTTGTTATCGGCAATGACGTCGAGAAAATCAAATTGCAATCGGACGCTTTAGAAAGCACTGAAGATTTACGATCAATCGAAGTTCATTTGGGATCTGGTTTGAAGTTATCCAAAATGTGGAATATTGGCTGGAGTTTAACTCTGAATAATGATCAGAGACTAAAGACAGACGTGATCACTGATCCGAACGATACTGATAAGCCATTGAAGTATATCGAGAGTCAGAAAGAAGCTTACTCGACACAAATCGGTTTCGGTTTCTTAATGGAAATGGAATCGTTCATAGTTGGAACGCACTTAAAAACACCAAAAGTTTT
Organism: Bdellovibrionaceae bacterium UBA2316; assembly: GCA_002345205.1. Lineage (GTDB taxonomy): Bacteria > Bdellovibrionota > Bdellovibrionia > Bdellovibrionales > Bdellovibrionaceae > UBA2316. Next base: position 6,883 of record DDVI01000096.1, read on the forward strand.
GCTGACTCAAAATGGAAAATTGAAATCCCGATACTATTCCGTATCACAAAATAAAGTGATCAAAGAGGACGTCGAGCAAAGTTATGATTTGACCTCAAATTTCGAACTCGATTTTGGAGTGAAATTTGGGACAAAAGGATTTACTTATTCCGTTTCCGATACTTACTTCTTTGAAGGGACCCACGCACTGAAAGCCGGTTTTGAATATGTCGGATCATGGGGGCGAGTCTCCACCGGTTTTAGTCGTCACCAGAAAGTTGAGGGTAGAGAATTTCAATGGTCAGTGGGGTTCTGTCGTTCAGAAAAAGAGTTTGAGTGGGGAGTGGGGCCATTCTATCGAACGTTTCAAGATAGGGCTGTAGATCGAAATGAAATTGGAGTTTTGTACTCGTCGCAGATTAACTACTAGGACGTCGCTTCGTTCGGTTTGGGTTTTTGTTATGGTTTTTGCTTTGCCTAGTTCATTTTTATGCTCGAAAAATTTGAAGCTTATCAATTAGCTAAGGAATATTATTGGCGTTGCCAAAATTTAAAAATGCCGCGATTTTTGCGAGATCAACTATTGCGCGCAAGTTCTTCGATTCCCTTAAATTTAGCTGAAGGATCTGGCAAAAGTTCACCAGCAGATCAACGCCGCTTCTACTCAATAGCATTCGGCAGCCTAAGAGAGTGCCAAGCAATACTAGAAATTGAAAAAATAGAAGACGAGAATTTGCATACTCTAACAAACAGATTAGGGGCAATCCCTTTCACCCTCAGTAAGAAAAGACCATAACAAAAACCCAAACCGGACGGGAACTGCAACGACAACCGCAACCGCTGTCGACCTCAGAAAAGATTTCCGTCAGTCTGGCAAGAAAATGAAAAACCCCGTAAGCCTTGCGACCTACGGGGTTCCCCCTCACTAACAAAATTACTTTAAATTACTAATTACTTCTTAGCTAAATGCTTATCGATAACATCTTTAAATTCGCTAAATGGAAGCGCACCACGTAGTGAAATTCCGTTTACGATGAAACCAGGAGTTCCACGGATACCGAATTTTTGTGCTTCTTCCATGTCTGCTTGGATACGCTTAGAAATTTTTTCGTCATTCAAATCTTTTTCTAATTTACCCATGTTTGCGCCAACGTCTTTAGCTACTTTTTTCAAGAAGCTTTCTTTTCCAGTTTTAAGTTCGCCTTGGTTTTCGAAAACTTTATCGTGGAATTTTTCAGCTTTACCATGATCTTGCAAAGCGATTGCTTCGTAGTAACGAGCCGCCGGTTCAGCCATAGGATGGAAATCTAAAGGTAAGTGTTTGAATAATACACGTACTTTATCGCCATATTCCGCTTTAACTTGCTTTACAGTTTGGTAACCACGAGAGCAGTATGGGCACTCAAAATCAGAGTATTCAACGATTGTGATAGGCGCGTCTTTTTTGCCAAAAATTACGCGTGTTTCATCGATTTCTGGCTTAAGAGGATTAGCGTATTCAGCATCACGTTGCTGCTTTTCATCGTTAGCCATTTTTTCTTGTTGTTTTTTCTGAGCTTCTTGAGCCGCTTTGTTTACGACTTCAATAAATTTTTCAGGATCTTTTTCAATCGCAACGAACATGATTGACGGATCTTTTTCAACCGCTTCTTTAAGTTGTTTTGCAGATGGAGCGCATTGTACTAAAACAAATGCTCCGGCGATCAAGACTAGTTTCATTAAATGTTTCAAATTTCCTCCATATTTAGTGAACTTTTTTTTCATTCAAAATAGTTTTGCATCTTTCAGATTAATTAGGAATCAAAAAGACTTGAATCATCGCGACAAACTTCCCAGCCTTAAGTCTTTAGTCGAAAACTATCCTAAATTTCCAAACACAAAAGCCGATACAACTCTTGCGTCCGATAGTAATCAACATGAACAACCGAGAAAGAGATATGAAAGCATTTTTTGTAACCATAATATTGGCATTCAATTCACAAGCTGGACTTTTGTATACCTATAACCAACTCACGCTAAAAGATTTGGATCAAATGAGTACATTAGTTAAAAACAAACTTAAAGAATCCAAAAGCGCCGATGCCGGCAAAGTCGTGCCGATAAAAGAAGGCCTTCAGGCCGTTTTTAGTCGTCCTAATGCCGATGATATGATCGAAAAAATTTCTCCACCTTTAAGAACTGCACTTGAGCAAGAAGATGCGACAGAAAAGGTATTCGCTGATCTTGTTACCGAAGCCATCAACGCCCTAACTAATACGCGCAATTTCAAAAAAGAAGTTCAGGTAACGTACGCCATATTTTTGGAAAACGTAATTTCCGAATTTAAACCAAACTTAAAGAAAGAAAGTTTTGAATATAAAATTGTAAAACGAATAGCAGATAGTTCCATTGAACTCACAAAAGATGCTCAAAAAGATCGTAAACTTCGTTTAATGCAAGAAAGCGCCTCACCAAGTATAATTGCCAAAAAAGTATTAGACGACTTTGAGGAAAAACTAAAAGCTCCGCCCGTAACAGAAGCGGAACCTCCACCATTAACTGAAGACGAAGTTAGGGGTCCTGAAACTCCATGAAAATAGCGTTTCTTTTTGTTTTTTCAAGTGCTTTTGGTTTGTCTCAAGTGGCAACCTCGATGTCTCAGGAAACTGATTCAAAAACAAACTATGCGGCACTACTTGCCGGAGTAGTGGCTGCCTGTTCGGCAATTACTAGTTATAACGCTGCGGCGGTTGCCCCTTCCTATACGTGCGCCGACGAACCCACTCCAGAAAAAATTGATCCTAAAGTCGAAGTGACGGGTCAAGAAAAAACAAGCCTTTCAGATACGAAAACAGAGACCGCTTTTTTATCTGACGAAAACCCAAACAAAACGCGTGTCATGCAACAGGCCTGCACGACAGAAACTAACATGGACATTTTAGAAAAGTGTATTCCGTCGTTTTCTGACAAATTAAAACGCGGCCAAATCACCTATGAGCAAATTCAGAAGATGCCACACGAAGGCTTTCACATTCGTGGGCATGATAAACGTATCGAGCACGCGCGCTTGTGGGAGTTTCATCATGAAAATCGCGCTAGACAAGATATTGGAGTCACAGTTACTGATGGCTACTATTTTGGTAAAGGCAAGGCCGCATCATCTGAGCTTATGTTTTTCCCGCGCAAACAGGTGCAACAGTACTCTCAAAAAGATGGGATTTTAGAGGTCACCTTATCTAACGGCGAGTCGATGAAATTCAATTCAAAAACAGGGGTACTGGAATCCGGAGTAATAAAAGAATCCAAACCCATTAGAGGCAAAACACCCAAATTTACCTACGAAGGTACAGGGGTGATGATCCAGATGGCAGGCATGGAAGGCAATGGATTGAGTTACAGAGAAACCGCGACCAACGCGGTTATCACGAAGAAGGGACATAAGCCTTGCCTAGTTCCTGCATCTGAACTTTGGCCGCAACGTAAAACCGACGGTGCTAATAATTTTCGATTCGCAACTGATGAAGGTCTTGATCAGTGGCTTAAAAAATCCAAGTGTGGATTCAGTCTTTAATTTTTCAGTCTCATTTTGACTCAAGTTTTTTTTTGAAATTCCGATCCGTGATGTAAGTAAGAAATTCGTGCTGAAGGAATCAGCTAAGAATTTCTAAGAATCACTAAATCCTTTGAAAGGAGTTCGGGGGTAATTATGTTTTTACAAGGAAATTTACAAAACGTTTTTGATGCACTTTATACTCTTGGCGCTATTGACCCAGTTCTTAAAAAAGACTGGAAGCAAATGAATAGCGAATTTGAAAATCACATGGATATGGTGTACACAGGTTTCCAAAAAATTAATTCATGTTCAAATGACTTCAATGTCCTACTTCAAGAAATGGGAAAAATGGACGAAAAAACGTTACAGTATTTAGCTATGGAGGTAGCTCGTGAATTCTGCGAGTATCAAGATCGTTCGAATCTTCAGTAGTGCTTTAGTTTTCTTTGGCACCATGAGTGTTAAAGCTTGGGAAATCGATATGTCTCGTCGACAGCTCGAATTCACTGAAGTCAAAGAAGTAGATCAATCAAATCGTGCTCCGGCTTCGGAAACAAGTGTATTTGAATCACTATTCGAACCGACAGGGGCGACTCAAGACATTGTTATTTTAAATACGGATAAAGGTTTCGTACCTGAAACAATTACTCTTAGGAAAAATCAGGTGTATCGGTTTCATGTGGTGAATGTGAACGAGAAGAATAAAAATATTAGCTTTAAGTTTGATGCGTTTTCAGAAAATCATAATACAGTTTTTGGTAAACCAAAGGTTTTCCAAGTGCAACCCAAGCAAGACGGCATTTTTAGTTTCCACTGTCCAGAAACAGAACTAAAAGGCAAAGTTGTGATTATTAATTCTGATCGAGGCATAGCTACGAGCGGAAAATAAGGAAAGTACTGTGACAACCATCAGTAGTGTTTTCGATGATGCAATTAAACAGAATATGGCCGTTATTTGGCCGTTCATGGAAGATCCGCAGGTATCGGAAATCTTAATCAATGGTCCCGAAGAAATCTTCGTGGAAAAAAAAGGAAAGCTAGAGCGCGTTCCGGTGCGATTTCCTGATGATGATGTGTTGTTAGCCGCTGTAAACTCAATCGCACAAAGTGTCGGTCGTCGTATCAACGAAGAAAATCCTCGTCTAGATGCTCGTTTAAAAAATGGTTCGCGTATCGCGGCCGTTATCAAGCCGTGCTCACTCAAAGGCACGATCGTAAGTATTCGCAAATTCACTCAAGCAAAAATATCTTGGAACGACTATGTTAAGTTAGCGCTGTCTCCAAAAGGGGCATTGTTTTTAGCGATTTGCATGCGCTTGGGTAAAAATATTATCGTTAGTGGTGGAACCGGTTCTGGAAAAACGACTTTGCTTACGTTGCTGTGCGGACATATTCCTCCAGGTCAGCGTATTATCTGTATCGAAGATTCTAATGAATTAAAAATTAACTATGAACACGTAGTTTTCTTTGAAACTCGTCAGGCCGATGCTCAGGGTAAAGGCGAGGTTTCGATGAAGGATCTGTTAAAATCATCTCTACGTTTGCGTCCCGATCGCATCATCGTGGGTGAAGTTCGTGCATCCGAAGCCATCGAACTCATCAATGCTATGAATACGGGTCACAAAGGGTGCATGGGAACTGTGCATGCAAATACTCCGGATGACGCTATTATCCGTCTAGAAGCTCTTGCTCAAAGCGGCGAAGCCCAGATTAGTGAAAAGGCATTGCGGTCACAGGTGTCATCTGCGGTAGATATCATCATTCAAGTGAATCGCTTGTCTGATGGGTCTCGCCGAGTCACCGAGATCAGTCAGGTGCGTGGTTTTTTACCCGATGGTTCGTATAACGTCGTGCCATTATTCAAGATTCCGCGACTTGTTAAGAAAGGTGATAAGCTCGAGGGAACGCTTGAGCCCACCCAAAATAAACCGTCTTTTTACAATGAGATCATCGATAACAACCTATTATTCGATAAAGATCTGTTCGTGCCTTCAAAATAAGCTGTATTTGATTTGCGTTAAGAAGAAGGAAAATTTAAGAAATCCTATAGACTTAGGCTATCTGGGCAGATTAAATACCCGTGTGTTATTTAGCTGTAAGATTTCCAACGCTTTTATTAAATATCTCGAGTCGAAAAATGAAGATTTGTCGTTCGTTTACGACTCGGCTGATTTTCCGATTGATCTGCTTCAAGATCCATCGGCTTGGATTTCTGCACCAGATTTAGAATTTCTAATTTCAAAAATCGTGAATCAGCCGTTTAAAGAACGGACGATGGATTTAGTTCGCGAAGTCGGACACGAAACACCAAACCTACATGCCTGGGGTGTTTTAGATAGCGTTCTTAAAATGATTGCCCATCCTCGCGAAGTGTTTAATCAGCCGGATCGTTTTATTTCTTATTTCATTTCGCCGGAACCTCCGATTGAAAACCTAGTTCGTACGAGTCATTCGATTGCGTTTGATTTACCGTTGATCGCAGAACAGTACCCACTTGTCTCAAAATATCTAATGTCGGCGTTTGAAGCGCTGCCATTGTATACAGGAAAATCTTTGGGACAGTGTTCGTGGGAACACATTCACGTCAAGATTAACTGGCCAAATGAAAGTGAAACACTAGTAAAGAATGATGTAATGTCAGCGCACCTGAGCCCGACGTTCATGCAAAACATCATCGAGGAATTACAAACCAATCAAAAAAACCTAGAAGAAAAAAATCGTGAGCTTATGCAAAAAAACCTGCAGCTGCTGAACGCGCAGAAGGAATTGAGCAAAAGCAATCTAGGCACGTCTACGGATATTGAACATATTCAATTAAAAATATATGTGAATAATGATTTAGACTTAAATCAGATTAGCCAAAATTTGGCTCGTCTTCATGACTACATGGTACGTGCACAACAGCTGATTACGATGCTTACAGGCCAGATTAAAATGAACTCTGGCATCAAAGAAGTGATGAGACGTATCGACTGGGATCATGTAAAGTCGCAATACCCAGTGACCATACTTGAAAGTATGGAAGCCTTAAGAAAGTTACAAAAGAAAAATTAATTAGGAGAGGGGAAGAGTATGCCAGTAATTCAAAAAGTTCATGCAAGAGAAATTCTAGACAGTCGCGGAAACCCAACCGTTGAAGTTGAAATTACAACTGAAAACGGATTCATTGGTCGCGCTGCTGTTCCATCTGGGGCTTCAACGGGTGCGCATGAAGCATGTGAATTACGTGACGGCGAAAAAAACAGATATCTTGGTAAAGGTGTAAAGAAGGCCGTATCGCACGTAAAAGAAAGAATCGCCCCTGAACTAACTGGCATGCATGTGGATGAACAAGTTCAAATCGATAAATTTTTACGTGAATTAGATGGAACGGAAAATAAAACGAACCTTGGTGCAAATTCAATTCTGGGTGTTTCTTTAGCCTGCGCCCGTGCGGCAAGTATGGAACACGGTATGCCTTTGTACCGTTACATCGGTGGGTCACAAGCGCACAAACTCCCGGTTCCGTTGATGAATGTACTGAATGGTGGTGCTCACGCTAATAATGGTCTTGATATCCAAGAATTTATGATCGTTCCGACAGTTAAAAATTCTTTCTCTGAATCTATCCGCGCCGGTTCTGAAATTTTTCACACATTGAAAAAAATCTTAAGCAAAAAAGGTTTATCAACGGCGGTTGGTGATGAAGGCGGGTTTGCTCCGGTATTGAAATCAAATCAAGAAGCCATGGATTTATTGATGGAAGCGATTTTGGAAGCTGGCTACGAGCCGGGCCAAAATGTATTCTTGGCGTTAGACGTAGCGGCTACTGAAATGTTCACGGATGGTAAATACAAATGGGAAAAAAATGTAATCACTCCCGCGCAATTGCAGGACGTATATCGTTCATGGTCTGAAAAATATCCATTGATTAGTATCGAAGATGGTTTTTCTGAAGACGACTGGGCGTCTTGGCAAACATGCACGCAGCAGCTGGGTTCAACGCTTCAGCTTGTGGGTGATGACTTGTTCGTTACAAATCCTAAACGTTTAAAGCAAGGCATTGATAAGAAAACGGCAAATGCATTACTTGTTAAAGTAAACCAAATTGGAACTTTAACTGAAACGTCAGAAGCGATTCAATTAGCACAAAGAAATAAATATAAAACAGTAATGTCGCACAGAAGCGGTGAAACAGAAGATTCAATTATCGCAGATCTTGCGGTGGCGTTTAACTGTCATCAAATAAAAACCGGAAGTCTTTGCCGCTCAGAAAGAACGGCAAAGTATAATCAACTTTTAAGAATTGAGGAAGAACTTGGGGAAGCGGGTTGGTACTGGGACAAACTAGCTTTTTCTAAATAGAGTTTAATTCCAAATTTCCAGTGACTCGATAGCTACGTTGTTGAGCACTGGAATCGTTTTGTTCATAGGTTTGCATACACCTCGTGAACTTAAGAATTGGCTCAAAGAGGCTGCTCTGTCGTAAGTTAATCGTCCATCTTTTCTAAATTTTTTAACTATACCGTTTTCAAAGGCAAAACCACGGAATGAATTAAAGTGGTAACCCTTCTTGTCGGCACAAGGATTTTTCAAATATCTAATCTTCTGGGCATTATTCAGAATGTTGTAGTTCCTATTATAGGCTTCGATAGCATCTGTGCTTGTGCCGTCCTGAACGATCACTCGTGGAGCATTGTCTGCCGAAGAGGTATTTTGAGTTTCATTGGCTAAGGCGCTAAAAGCAAATACGAGAATAGAGATAAGTAGTTGGGCTTTCATAGAATTCCTTTGTTAATGTTTTAAAACGTATGCATAAATTGATTATGCAATCCCTGGCCACAGATAGGATATAAATCAGATCGTTACCTTCCCCGGATGGTGCCCTTTCTGTTTGGTGGTCATACGATGCGAATTTTTCAATTGGTCAACAGTGGCGTTACGCTACAGATAAATTAGGCACCGGCGGTGATATGACCGCGTGGATTTCTACTATAAAATACTCTTTTTAATTTAGAAGAGAGAGCGAGTACAGTATCGCAGGCCAGGTGGTTATCCATATCCAAAAAAAACGATTGAGTCCGAAGCAGAAATAGATGCTTAGGTGAAAGACGATCGCAATTGCCATGTACAGCATGCTAAGTTGCGGAAAAAACAATAATCCAACTACTGAAAATTCAAAAAATAGAGTTAACCAGCCTGCGCACTTCGACAGCCAACGATATTTTATAAGCTGCGTGCTTACCATTTGTATATTTGGGAATAAACTTCGCGATAGAAATGTGGAAATGGCTTGGCCGTTCCACCATTCGCGGTATTTAGCTTTCGCTAATCCAGCTTTAAAATAGGAAAATAGAGCATGTGTCGCGATATAAATCATACCAACTTTAGCGGCGCCGGTAGAGGCAATGAGGGCGCCGGTAAGTACTACGAATGTCATCATATCGCTGCCACCGTTAAAAGATCCGCGAAAGCGGATGCACATCAACAGGTGGGTGATAATTAGTAAAATAGTTCCCAGTGTTGAGGGCGCAAACGCCGTAATTGTTGCTGTGATAATTTGAATAAGGGTAATTATCTGAAGTTTGTGAATCGAAAATATAGTCTCGATAATTTTTGGAGGCAACGGGAGCCCCGATAGTAAATCTAGACGTAAATTTTTAAAACTCCAAATATACTTAAAGTCTGATTCTCTAGTGAGAATTAGAATTTCTGCCGCTTGAATGAGTAGCGTGAGCGACAGCAGTCTAAATGTAATTAGCGTGCTGGCTTCTAATGTCACTTATTCACCAAGGGGAGAATTTGGGATGTGTAGATATCAATCGTAGAATTAGTTCCGTGTGCGACAATTTTAAACTGAAACCCATCGTCCTGTAGATTTTCACGTTTTAGTTTAACCTGAAGAAGTGAGCACAATAGTTGGTACGATGTTAAATTGTCTAAATCTAAAGTGTTGAAATCCGGTTTGTCTTTTTCCAATTCTTGAATATCACGCGCAAAGTGTTCGACGATACTTGCTTCGGCAAGTGCATGGTTGATAATCGGATTAAATAGTATTCGCAAATTTTTGTGTGGCTGATCAAAGCTTAAGCGTTTCCAGCTGGTGTCTGGTGACGTTTTGAAAAAAACGTTAAATGAAAATGCGACCTGATCAAAAAAATCCCAGCGTGGAAATAGACTACGGATAAGGCTAAGAAATGTGGTCAGCTGAAAACGCATTGAAATAAGGATGTCACCTAGCACGGGATCAGTCAAAATCAGTCCAAGGTCGAGTCTGAATATTTTTTTTAAATAAAAGGGCGTAAACTAAAAGCATGTTTATAAAAAAGCCCTTTGCTTGGACTCGTAGCTTAATAAATCGCCCACTCTTAATGCTTTACGTCTGTTTAGCGTTTGCATTTTTGAACTTTGTTATCAACGGTAATATTTACAGACTTTGGACACTCAACAATGAGTATCAAAAAATGTTACAGAGAATGGAAAAAAATCAACAGGTTATCGCTCAGTTAAATCAAGACATTGCTAAAATGAAAGATCCACTCTATATTGAGCGCCAAGCTATTGAAAAGCTAGATCTAGTAGAGGAAAATGACTTAATTTTTGTGTTTCCGACAGAGCAGTCTAATTAAGTAAAAATTGACTGGACTTTTAGGTTCTAAAAATTTAGATATATTACTCTAGCCGGGGGATTTGTGGAAATTGAAAAATCTCAGTTTGAATGGACTGCGAATCGAATTCACTCTTTACGTTTACGATTAGGGTGGAGCCGAAGTGATTTAGCACGTCGCTTAGAATGCAAATTAGAAACTGTAAATGCTTGGGAACTAGGTCAAATGAAACCAAACCAAGAACAGTTGCCAATGTTAGAATTCATCGAAAAACAAGCGGAATATATTTCTCTAGAAGTTCATGTCTGCCCACTTGCAGAAACACAATTAGAAAAATCCCACCGTTCGCAAATTCCATTAGACGAAATTATTTAGTACGTAGGCACCGCGCGCGGTGCTGATTAAGTTTTTGCTTTATCGACGTATCATCACTATTCTGTGCGCCAAATGAAACGTTTATTTTTAGTTGACTCAAGTTCCCTTTTTTTTAGAGCCTTTTATGCCATCCGCCCGCTGACGTCACCGAGCGGTCTTCCTGTGAATGCAATTTATGGTTATCTTTCGATGATCTTAAAATTAATCAAAGATGAGCGTCCAGATTATCTGGCCTTTTGCTACGACGTAAAAGAACCCAGCTTTCGAAAAGACATATACTCTGAGTACAAAAGTAATCGCACAGAAATGCCAGAAGATTTGGCCAAACAAATGCCGTATATCAAAAAAGTTTCAGAATTGCTCGGTATCAAAAGTTACGAGCAAATTGGTCTTGAAGCCGATGACTTAATTGGATGTTTAAGTGAATGGGGATTAAAACAAGATTTAGCTGTTTACATTGTGAGTGGTGATAAAGATTTTGCCCAGTTGGTGAAAGAGAATGTCTATCTGTACGACACGATGAAAGATACTCGTATCGACGCAAAAGGTGTCGTGGAAAAATGGGGTATTAAGCCAGAACAGTTTCGCGATTATTTAGCCATTGTTGGGGACTCTTCAGATAATGTTCCTGGAATTAAAGGTATCGGACCAAAGGGAGCGATCAAACTTCTAGAAGAATTCACCACTCTTGAGGGTGTTTATGAGAATATCGATAAAATCGAAGGTAAATTAAAAATCAAGTTAGTTGAAAATAAAGAGAACGCATTTTTATCCAAAGTGTTAGTTACTATTAAGACGGATTGTATTTCAGATATTAAGCTGAACGAACTTGAATATTCGTTAAACTCTAATCCCGATTTAGATGCTTGGTTAGATGAATTGAATTTTAAAACCTTTAAAAAAACTATATCAGATCTGGCATCTATGCCGGCACAGGCTCCAAAGCCCGTGACCGATATGACAGTAAAAAACAAAATTCCAGTGGCGCCCCCGGTTCGCTATATTAAAGAAAACAAGACAGAACAAACGGCTTTAAATTTAGATTCTTTAAAACTATTGGAAACCGTACAAGGCTTGGATCCCGCTCAGACTTTTTTCTTTGAATGGAACGATTCAATCTTTGCGATTGTGGGTGCAGAGCTTCATCGAGTCAATAATGACAAGTCTTGGAAAGACGAACTTAAGAACTGGGAATGGTCAGGCTTCGATTTGAAATGTATTTGGAAGAAAATAGATGTTGATTTGGATTCTGTAAAAATTAAATCAGATTTAATGATCGATGTGAATACATTGACGTCTAAAGATGCTTCAACGTTATTGAAAGCATTTAAAGCGATGGGGCAAGTAGATGAGTTAACTGAAAAATCATCTGTAAATGAAGTGTTCGAGGCGCTTAAGCAAATGCGTGCGCGTGTAGAAGCTCAATTGCCTGAAACAGATTTTGCTTCAGTATTAAGGGAAATGGAGTACCCGCTGATCCCGGTGCTGGCGAAAATTGAAAATGCCGGTTTTGTTGTCGACACGAAGCAGCTAGATGAGTATAGTAAAGAGCTGCAGACTCAGATATCTGTTCTTGAAAAGCAGATATATGAAGTCGCTGGCCAGGAATTTAATATTGGTAGTCCTAAACAATTGAGTCAGATCCTTTTTCAAAAATTGGGATTAGATGCGACTAAGAAAACTAAGACTGGATTTTCAACCGACAATGAAGTCTTGGAGAAATTGAATCATCCGATTGTGCCTTTGATTTTGGATTATCGTGAAATCACAAAGCTGAAATCGACCTACGTAGATTCATTGCCAGAACAAGTGAACCCTAAAGATCATCGTATTCATACGACATTCAGTCAGGCACTAACTGCAACGGGTCGTCTGTCTAGCAATAATCCAAATCTGCAAAATATTCCAATTAAGACAGAACGTGGTCGTCGCGTTCGACAAGCGTTTATAGCCGGCGAAGGTAACAAGATTTTGTCAGTCGATTATTCGCAAATCGAGCTACGTATTTTGGCTCATTACAGTAACGACAAAGGTTTAATTCAAGCTTTTGAAAATGATTTAGACATCCACGCAGCAACGGCGAGCGAAGTATTTAATGTTCCTGTTAACGAAGTCACCGGTGATCTGCGCCGAATAGCTAAAGCCGTAAATTTTGGAATTGCCTATGGGCAAGGAGCCTTCGGCTTGAGCGAAACGTTAGGCATACCACGTGCTGAGGCTAGTAAAATTATCGCCGATTATTTTATTAAATTTTCTGGAGTACGGAGCTATATCGACGATACGATCAAGTATGCTCACGAAAATGGTTTTGTTAAAACACTTTTTGGGCGTAAACGTATTATTAGCGAGTTAAATGCAAAAAATCCGGCTCTGAAAAAATTTGGCGAACGGGCCGCTATTAATGCTCCTATTCAAGGCTCAGCAAGTGATATTGTAAAATTGGCAATGATCAAACTAGATTCAAAAATTAAATCTAAAATGATTTTGCAAGTTCACGATGAATTATTATTTGAAAGTGATGAAGAAACTCTTCTGAAAGAGCTACCAGTAATAAAAGACGTTATGGAAAATATAGTTTCGCTTAAAGTACCGTTAAAAGTGAACTCGCAAATTGCCTTAAATTGGGACGATGCCCACTGATAATTTAGACTAGATCTTTGGTAAGGGCCGGCCCTAGGAAATCAGGGAGAATGGGTTTAAGCTATTAAGCATGAGTAAGAACATGAGGATATTATGTTTGTGGTTGTTCCCTTAACTTTGACAGTGCTATTTACGAATTGTTCTAAAAGCTCGAACACACCATCTGATCCACCAGTTTCGACTTCCAGTAACAACACCATTCAATGGCTACAAGAATCTAATTACAATTTTGTCGGAGTGGATTATCCCATGAAAATGGGACGATTTCAGTCCGGCGATCTAAGTGCGCCGGTGTATGTTCAGTGGGTAGCTAATGGTTGTTCAAGTCAATGTCGTACCCTTGTTATTGTGAATCCTTACGGAGGAATTGATTGGTCCGGCGAAGCTGCGGATCAAAAGTGGTTAGATCGTCCTAATGCAGCCAATGGTTATATTCATGCCGATGATGAAGGACCCGGCTATATACCTGGGGCATCGGTAGGTACTTTATTTTATAAAAAGCAAACGCCGGCTGAAGGGGTCGGTATGGGCGCTGTATTTTTGCCCAATAAAGTTTCATTGCTAGTAGTGAGTCATCGTTTCTATCTTGGCCGTAATTTAAAAGATTATATTCAGGAGTTTCAGCGAGTCGTTTCATTTTTTGTAGAACAGGGAACAGTTGATACTAATCGTATGGCTTTTTTTGGTGCCTCATTAGGCGGTTTTATTTCTTTGCACTCTGCTTTGGATTTTAAATATCCACCCAAAGCATTAGCGCTGTTAACACCGTTGATTGACCTTAAAAAGCAAGTTCAGTTCATAGATGGTCTATCAGGTTTTATTTCTGATCCTGCTGTTGTCGCGGCCTATACCGAGTTTTTCGAGCCCTATTTGCGACGGGTATTTGATTTTACCGGCGGTCGCCCTGCACACGTACCAGCCGCCTATAGTCCCTATACCGTTGAAGGCATTGCTCCGCGATTGAAATCAAAAGCCCTTATTTTACACGATACCTGGGATACGTTGACTCCCGTTTCTGAAGCTATTTCGTTACAGCAACAAACTAGTGCTTTATCAGAGTTACTTTTGTATCAGCACGCAACGGGTATTTCTTGGAATACTTTTGAAAAGGATCACTCGCAAAAAAGCGAGGGTTTAAATCAGGAAAATACGTGGCCTTTTTATAGCCTTTTTATATACAACCACCTATTGGATCCGAGTGAAACCATCGTTTTGTATTATGATTATCTGAAATTTTCGACTTATTTCTTGGAAGTCAAAGCAGCGGCTGGTCGAGCACAAAATATTTCGGGAATTAAAAATCGAATGTTAGATCTGTGCTCAGCCCGCGCTCGCATGATCGATTACACTGGACAAATTGGCGAAGTTTCCGGGCGCTTTTATGTGCAGCAAATAATGAAGAATATTTGGGGTTTTAGTCGCCCCGAAATCACAATCTGTGATGATTTGAAGACATTTACATTCTAGTATTTTATCTCAAAATTAGATCAAAGTTTCAGTTATAGACGACGAATATTTTCTAGTCATTTTTAGAGAAAATATTTTTTCAAAAGCTATTCGTTCGTGATGAAAGCCAATTAAATGAATGTGGATTTCAAGTCGAATTTTACAAAACCGAAAAATACATACGAGGTTTTTATTTGATAGGAGGGCCTTTAATGAAGTCCAATAATCAGCCTTACAAACTGCCATTTCAAACGAAAATAGTCTTCGGTTTTGTCCTTCTATTAACTGCCGCACTTGTATCTAAGTGGGCTTATTATGCGTTTGCTCACGTCAATCAGCCGTCTCAAAATGAGCAACAGCTGTCAGGGATGAAGAACCAAGTTACCGAGGTCTGCTTAAAAGAAGAATCAAAGAGCATAAAGACCGCATCAGATAGTTCAGAAGAAGATCAAGATTGGATGACATTCAAGGCGCCTGAGTACTGTAAATGCGTTTCAACACGCTTAGTTTCCTATTGGGGTGAAAAAGCAAAACTAGAGCAGATTAATCAAATTAGCGAAGAAAATATGGGAGCATTTATCGCCCGACAATTAAAAGGAGAAGACACAAAATCTTTTGTTGATTTCTGTTTGTCAAAAGCACAGAAGGTTTCAGCTAAAAAAGTGACGGCAAGCGCGCAGAAACCAAACTAATCGGTTTCCCAGCCAACAACTCGGCCACCTTCGAAGTAAACAACTCGTTTTTCTTGTTTAAACCCATCGGGGGTGGACACGGTTCTCATGTATCGCCATTTTTCATTTTTAAAAAGTGCATTTCCCGATGTTTCGATATTTAGAGGATCGCCCCAGCTTTTTTTGACGATTTCGTTTGGCATTCCAATAGCAATATCTTGATTTTCAATTAGGCGTTTATATTTTCCTGCCATAACGGAGGGGCGACTTAGAATTTGAGTTTTCATTACCCATTTCTGTTTGTCTTCGTAGTCTGAGTTTCTTAAAAAACTTAATTTTTCTTCGTCGGATGTAAACCAAGGAAGTAGTTTTGAATATAGAGATTTGTCTTGCTGAGTAACCAGGCCTTTTTCTAAATCGCGAATTTTTCCTCGATAGTGCATAGGCTCTGAAGATGAACCCATTTCGCCGTCCATATTTGTTGATTCCATTTGTTGGCGACGTTCAATTTGAGCGCAACTGATAACTAGACTAGTAATAGCAAGTGCGATAAAAAATTTTCTCATACTTTCATTCTAGCTCAGATATCAAAAAACTTGCAGACTAGAGTTGGATTCTCGTACAATGGTCAAGAATGACGGATACAAAAACGGACGAAAAAGAACAGGCCGCGATAGACTTGAAAGAGAAAGCATCTGCTGATCTGCTAGAAAAGGCCATCCAAGACAATAGTCCAGAGTTTTTAAAAGATCTCGAAGCCATTTCTGAAATAGGAAATGAAAATCTAGATATTGAATTAGTAGATATTGACTTAATCATGGAACAACAGAAGGCTAATAGCTTGAAAGCCCGAGCTAAGCGATTACTGAGTCATTTAAATCAATTAGCGATTAAAATATTTTACTTTGTTAAAGCGACATTAATAACGTTTGCCAAAGAAAAAGCGCCTTATCTTTTAAAAAAGGTGGCAGCTGTCCTTAAGTCTGTAGCCCAAAGTCTAGGTGGCCAGTTAGCTCAGATTAAAACCTTCAGCAAAATCCAAAAAGCTATCCTGGTCGTAATTATTTTTGGAGTTGTAGGTCTGGGTTATATTCTATTCAAAGTAGCTACAAGCGGTTTGATTAAAGATGATGAAAAACTATTCGTCCACACTATGGAAGAATTGTCGGAACAGAAATTTATATACTCTGCGGATGATGTTGAGGATTTCTATAACTCTCCTCGAGTGAGTCCGAATATCATGTCGTTACGACGTATTATCGTAAATTTGCAAAAGTCTAAGAACTCGGGTCCAAATCCGATGGGGGCATTTGAATTTTTTCTTCAAGGAAATTCTTCAGACGTCATGGTAGAAATTACCGACCGTGAGGCAGAACTTTTAGATCGCATTCAGGGACAGATCCGATCGTTTTCCTACGACGAGCTAGATACCGTCGAAGGAAAACGCCGAATGCTTGAAAAGATGGTACGTGATCTAAATGAGGATCTTACCAAAGGTAAGATCACTCAGATTTATTTCAAAAATTTTGTTCTAAAAAAATAATTAAGCCGGCTTTTGTTTAAAGCTCACTACGTCGATATTGTAATATTTTAGTCGATCGTGCAGTGTGCTTTTTGGCATTCCTAATTCTGATGCCGTTAATTTTTGATTTCCTTTGTTAACGGCAAGTCGCTTGATGATCATTTGCTTTTCAATTTCCTTTATAATCGGTAATTGTTGGCCGGTACGGCCACTAACTAACTCATTGTCTAAAGTTTCTTCCGATGTCGTCTTGTCTAAAAGTTTATTTATATGACTTTCAGTAATGAGCTCATGCGGATACAAAGCACTACAGCGAGCTACTAGATTTTTTAGTTCGCGTATGTTTCCTGGCCATTTGTATTTTTTTAACTCAGCTATTGCGGCGAAGGAAAATCGCACACGGTAGTTTTTGCAAAACTCGCCCATCAACATATCGAAATCTTCCATACGGTTCACTAAGTCTGGGGGGGAAACTTGAATGACATTCAGACGATAATATAGATCTAGTCGGAACGTTCCCTGGTTGATTTTTTCAGACAGGTTTTTGTGGGTTGCCGCTAAAATGCGAACATCGGTTTGAATGGTACGATCAGAGCCAACGGGACGAATTTCATTGTTCTCTAGGGCACGCAAAAGTTTCGCTTGAATAGAGTAAGGCAGATCGCCGATTTCATCTAAAAACAGAGTTCCCCCGCGAGCGGATTCAAAGGCACCTTTGCGATCAGAAACAGCGCCTGTAAAGCTGCCTTTAATGTGTCCAAAAAGTTCTGATTCTACTAATGTTTCCGTAAGGGCCGAACAGTTGACGCAAACCAAGGGGCCATCTTTGCGGCGGGAACTTTGGTGAATCGCTTTAGCAATCACTTCTTTGCCCGAGCCAGAAGATCCTAGCATTAGAATAGGAAAGTCGGACTGGGCGCCATGGACTAAGCTATTGAGTTCGTCATTCCAAATTGTATTTTTGCTTTGTAGTGGAAACGAAGTTTTTTCTTCTGGTGATACGATTTGAAACTCAAGGTCTCCCAGGGTTAATATATCGTTCAGGTTAAGGTTTTGTTCGATGATTTTTTTACCATTAACATAGGTGCCGGCCTGACTACGCAGATCTTTGGCGACCAAGTTGCCGTCGCGATATTCAAAGCGAACATGCCGTTCACTCACGTCGGCGGAGCTGACTGGATATTGACAGTTTTTATCTGTACCTAGGGTCATAAAATCTGAAATGACGGATGCGATACCTGGGTTAGTTAGTGGTTTAAGAAGATAGTTCATGTGGACTCCTTTGTTGCTATGGGTCTTCTATTCAAAGGTGGCGCCATACAGCGGGAGTCCTCTGCAATTCGTAATTTGCATTAGAACCTTTTTACCAATTTCTATTCTAAGACTTGAGAAATACAAGGGTCCTTGATACAGCTAATGCATGACTTTTGTTAAATATATCAAGAGCTGCATCCTTGCTAAGGATTACCCTAAAACTGGGCAGCCTGAAATCGCCTTCGTAGGACGCTCAAACGCGGGCAAATCTTCACTTATCAATGGTATCGCTAACCAAAAAATCGCCCATGTCAGCGGCACTCCGGGAAAAACGCGCCTTCTTAGCTTCTTTAATTTTAATGATGATTTCGTCCTAGTCGACATGCCTGGATATGGTTTTGCGGAACGTAGCCATGAAGAGCAAGATGACTGGAAAGTGATGATTGAAAGTTACTTAAGCACAGCTGAAAAACTGAAAGCTCTAGTTTTGGTAATGGATATCCGCCGTTCTTGGAGTGAAGACGAAAAAATGATCCAGGAATTTTCTGAGCATATCGGTGTTCCTTTGGTTGTAGCTCTTACTAAAGCGGATAAACTTTCTCGCTCGCAAATGATGAAACGAATGGAAGAGTTCGATGCAGACATTCTACTTAAGCACAAGTACCCGGTATCGTCCCTGAAAAAGGACGGTATTGATGATTTAAAGAAACAACTGTATAAATTTATAAATAGGAAGTGAGATACTAAATATGCTGCGAATTGGGGTTATTCCTTCACGATTGAAAGCCACTCGGTTTCCCGACAAACCCCTCGCCCAAATAGCCGGCAAATCATTGATCCGCAGAGTTGTTGAACGCACCCTTAAAAGTCAGAAATTAGATAAAGTTATTCTAGCGACCGATAATCAGGCTATTGCTAATGAAGTTAAAGATCTGAACTGCCAAGTGGTTTTTACCGATCCTGAATTGCCATCAGGAACAGATCGCGTAAATGCCGCCGTTAAAGGATTAAATCCAGACATTGTTATCAACATTCAAGGTGACGAACCGCTCATCCAGTTCGAAGTCATTGATCAGCTGGTGACGGCTTTAGAGGCTGATTCAAAGCTAGATTTAGTGACCTTGGGGCAAGACTTTAAGTTCGCGGATGAGTTTCAATCGCCGAATAATGTCAAAGTTATTTTGAATGATAAATCAGAAGCCATCTATTTCAGCCGTTTTCCCATCCCGTTTTCTAGAGCTGAGATTACCGATAAAATGTTCCCAAGTCCGGTTGTTCTCAAACATATTGGACTATACGGGTTTCGTTACTCATTTCTGCATACTTTTTGTCAAACTCCGGTATCGATATTAGAGAAAAGTGAGTCCCTTGAACAGCTCAGGGCGATGAGTCTAGGTGCTAAAATAAAGGTCATTAAGACGCACCACTTTTTTCAAGGAGTCGACGTTCCAGAGGATATACAAAAAGTTGAAAATTGGATAAAATTAAATCATGAAAAATAGCCAAGTTCGCATCTCGACAAAAAAATCAGTTAAAAAACCTATGAAACAAAAATACATCTTCGTAACCGGCGGCGTGGTCTCTTCTATTGGAAAGGGATTGGCGGCCGCGAGCTTGGGTGCTTTGCTAGAAGCAAAGGGTTTTAAAGTTACCATCATGAAAATGGATCCATATATCAATGTGGATCCGGGAACGATGTCACCATTTCAACATGGCGAAGTATATGTAACCGAAGATGGCGCGGAAACAGATTTAGACTTGGGTCACTACGAGCGCTTTACATCGTCCATTATGACTCGGGCAAATTCAGTATCAACCGGTCAAATTTACGACACCGTCATTCAACGTGAACGTCGAGGAGACTTCCTCGGCGGTACGGTTCAAGTCATTCCTCATATTACAGATGAGATTAAACAACGTGTGTACCATGCAGCTCAAGGTAATGAAATTATCATTGTTGAAATCGGTGGTACTGTTGGTGACATCGAAAGCTTGCCATTCTTAGAAGCTGTTCGCCAGTTACGTACTGAACTTGGACCGGATGGTTCTGTTCTAATTCACGTAACTTATGTTCCTTATATCGCGGCTGCAGGCGAGTTGAAAAGTAAACCGACTCAACACTCGGTGAAGGAACTTCAGCAAATTGGTATGCAACCTGACTTTTTGATCTGTCGTTCTGAAAAATCAATTGATTACAGCTTAAAAAAGAAAATTGGATTGTTCTGTTCGTTACCTGCAGAAAATGTAATCGCGGCGCAAGATTCATCAACTATCTATGAAGTTCCCATGCGTTTGCACCAAGAAAAGTTGGATGATCTAGTTGTAAAAAAATTAAATCTAAAAGCGTCTCGTTTTGATTTTTCGGGCTGGCAGCAAATCGTGTCGTCCGTGAAATCTCCGAAGTTTAGAACGACGATTGCTATTGTTGGTAAGTACGTGGATTTAAAAGAATCGTATAAGTCATTGCATGAATCAATTATCCACGGTGGTATCGCTAATAATTCAGCGGTGGAAATCGTGTACGTTGATTCCGAAAAATTAAATGAAAAGAATGTTCACCATCATTTAACGGGAATCAACGGCGTTCTGGTTCCGGGCGGCTTTGGATCACGTGGAGTTGAAGGTAAACTGGCCGCAATTAAATTTGCTCGCGAAAACTCGATTCCTTATTTTGGAATTTGTTTTGGTATGCAATTAGCGACTATCGAATTTGCTCGTAATGTGTGTGGAATCAAAGATGCGACATCTCGTGAGTTCGTTGATGAAAACGAGCGCAAGGGGCAATTCGTTATAGATTTTATGACCGAGCAAAAACACCTGATGCAAAAAGGTGGAACAATGCGGTTGGGTTCTTTCCCATGCGACATAAAAAAGGGTACAAAAGCATACGAAGTGTATCGCAGTGAAAAAATATTTGAACGTCATCGCCATCGCTATGAGTTCAACAATCAATTTAAAGATTTGTTAGAGAAAAAAGGCTTAGTCGCATCTGGGATCTGCAAAGAAAGAAATTTGGTAGAAATTATCGAACTTCCAGATCATCCATGGTTTGTAGCTGTTCAGTTCCATCCAGAATTTAAATCTACGCCGCTTAAACCACATCCTTTGTTCCGCAGTTTCATTGAAGCCACTTTGGGTAAAAAAGCAAAGAAAGCAAACTTCGCTTCTAAAACAAACGCGAAAACGTCAACGGTTAAAGCTAGTGTGAAAGTAAAAGAGAAAATTAATGCAAGAACGCATTCTTGATTTAGCGAAGTCTGTTCTAGAAATTGAATCTAAAGCCATAACGGACAGTGTTCGTTATTTGAATGCAGACTTCGTAAAAGCGGCAGAATGGATTTTTCAATGCAAAGGCAAACTTGTAGTTACGGGTATTGGGAAATCTGGGCAGATCGCGCGTAAAATCGCGAGCACATTTTCCTCTACAGGAACGCCGGCTATATATTTACACCCCGCTGAAAGTTCGCACGGTGATTTAGGTATCGTTACAGAAAACGACATAGTGTTGGCGCTTTCTTACGGCGGCGAAAGCTACGAACTGAATACCATCATGACCTATGTAGCTCGCAAAGGAATTAAATTAATCGCGATGACAGGCAAGCTTGAGAGTTCGTTAGCAAAGGCGGCTCACGCGGTAATTTGCGTTCAGGTTCAGAAAGAAGCGTGTCCACTGCAGTTGGCACCTACGGCATCGACGACAGCAACATTGGCGATGGGTGATGCTCTGGCAATGTCGGTGCTAATGCTCAAAGGTTTTACGTCCGAAGACTTTGCTCAGTATCACCCAGGTGGCAGTTTAGGTTTTAAATTGTTAACTCGCGTGAAAGATATAATGCACGTTGGAGATGCACTTCCTATCGTTAATTTAGATACTGAAATTCGTTCGGTGCTGTCTATCATGACCCACAGAGATGTTCGCGGCTGTGCCGGGGTTGTTGATAACAAAGGCGATTTAACGGGTGTAGTGA
>DDVI01000022.1 GCA_002345205.1 Bdellovibrionaceae bacterium UBA2316
CCCACAACATTTGGAACGGTATCCCTAAATTTTTGCGTTTCAATGAGTTCTATCTTGCAAAAAGGACGCTGCTCCTATACGGCAGGAATACATCATAAAACTTTAATCTGTCTTTTTTTTAAACAGAGGGACACTCAGCGCGGGCGTAGAACCGTAATTGATTTTATTTGGCGTCTTCGATACAAATACCTTAAAAATTAAGTACTTAAAAGGCGGGATAGCCACAAATAGCCATCCCTCGAAACGCATCGGGTAAAACATTTTTTAACGATTTTCTGCTTTAAAGTCACATAAATTCACGACTTGAGCCATGACATCTGCATCTGTAGGCAGGAATCGTAAGGACTCTGTAGCACCTCTTTCATCCACGCCAGCCAGCCTAACATATCGTTCTATCGTTTTGAGATCTTTCCAGCCACAAATTTTTTGTACTGTTACTGAGGAAACACCACTGCCAAGAAGTTGCGTTGCAAAGCAAGCTCTTAGGGTGTGGAACTTCACAGATTTCAGACCAATTTCTTTGCAGAAAGTTCTGAGAATCGAGGCTTGTTCTCCACGATCCCATTGCCAAAAACGAGGCAAGGAAATGCCTAAGTGTTCTCTAATAACTTTTTTAATTTCACTTGGTAAATCTCCGTCGTCGCCAGCTTTACGCAGCAGTGCTCTTAGAACTTTCTTTTCATCAAAATGTAGGAGGCGAAGGCTTTTGATGTCTGAATCTGAAAATGATTTTGCATGATTTGAAATAAGCAAATTTACAACATCTGATTTTGTCACTTCGCCACCTTCAAATCCATTGTTAGTCCTGCGAACCAATTCCTCTAGAGCATCGTTAGATTCTTTCTGAATCACGACTCGATACTGATCATCTTCAGCAGACTTCATCTTCTTTGTTTTCGTTTCTTGTTTTCGTCCTAGTTACTGACCACCTTCAATCGTAGAGTGGGGGTGGTCAGTAACGGCTCGAGGACGCCGACAGGAGCGGCGGGGGTGTTTTTGTTAACAGTTCTCAGTCTTTGATAACTTTATCAAAATCACTTACATCTAAAATATGTGAGCCATCGAATCGATAACGAATCACTTATTTTGCATTTTGAATCTGGACTTTTTCGCGTTCATCAATCCAGGTTTCTAAAGAACTTAATTTCGACTAGATTTTCTCGTAGAGTGGCAACCTTTCGAGTTTCTCAAGCAAGGTTTTGATTTTTCGAATTAGATCTTTCCCTAAAATACCCATTCACTTTTCCTCCCTTCGACGTTTGTTGTTGTCGCCGTTCGGAGTTCTTAAAAAGCAAGGGATGCCAACAATGGTTGGTTTTTGATTTAAGTAGTGGAAATTAAATTTGAATTTTGAATTTCAAGAGGATTTTCTTTAAGAAAAATGATTCAGATCTACTGAATGAATTGAACAATAGATCGATTGTATCGCCGAGTTTTCAAAGGTTTAGATGACGTTCAGATTTTCTGAATGCCATTCAGGATTTTTGAACAGCCTAAATGTTGACCTGATGTTCAGAAAAACTGAACAAAAGAGGGTAAAACTTTAACTACGAGTGGTAAAAAAGGTTTTATAATAATGGGGGCTACTAGTCGTAATTTAAAATCTTCGGCGTCGATATTTGTTAGCCTCAGAAGATAGCGACTTGATGGTTGCACGAGTTCCAGGATCTAGTGTTGTCACCTTTTGCTCCGTAGCTGCACCGGCTAGGGCCTTGAAAAAACCTGGAGTGCAAATTTCAGGATAGAGCTCAAGTGCCTTGACTGCAATCTCTTCCCATCCTTCTTCCTGCAACTGTTCTAAAGTTTCTATACCCAGACTTCGAAGATCCATACCACGCTTTGGACCGATATTTTTTGCGGACTCAATCGGAGTTGGACCTTCAGAAATTTTAGGAAGTTCACGTTTATCTTTTACTTTTTTCCAGTAACCAATTAATTCCGATTTTTCGCTCGCATTGGCTAGCGAAAGAATTCTTTGAATTCTTGTTTTCTCCTGTTTCGCATCTAAGATCCAACGAAAAACACCGTCTTGATAAGCGGCAGTTTGCGACTCAAAAAAATCCCATGCTTTTTTATTAGATTTGAATAACGCGAGATCTTTTTTTGAAAGCTTGGGCTTTAGAATTCCCAGCGCTGAATCCTTACGCTGTTGATAAGCCAATTCGCCAGCGGGCTTTATCAACCCAGCAGCCTTGAGCTTTTTGTAAGCAGCAACAACGGTGTGTCCCCAAACACTGTTTTTGCCGCGTGGAATAAATCGAACACTGAACACAAGCAAATTTTCTTTGGTTCGCTTCATGTTATTCCATCCAAAGCAGATCGACTCTTCTTTAGCGTCGTTAAAAGAAAAATTTTGTGATCCGTAAGACTTTTTGTAGAATCCTAGATTGATTGATTTTTCCTTCTTATGGTTTTTAATAAGCCATGATCGAAATTCTTCACGGTTAGAAAAGAAAACCAAATCTTTAGATTTGGTCTCTGTCAGCGAGGTATTAAAATTTTTCATCAGCTATAATGTAAATTAACTTTAGCCAGAAGGCAAAGCTTGTCCTGTTATCAATTTTAGATGCAGCCACTTAATGTCAAAAATCTAGAAAATCTTGAATATTTCTACTTACTCTTTCGATGGAGGCAGCAAAAATGCCTGCCCCCACTTGGATGCTTTGGAATCTTGGATGAGTTGTAGCTGCGCCTGTCGGACGAGCTTAAGGGCTTTGGGTAAGTGGCCACTTCCGACCACCAAGACCGCAACGATCGCAATTGATTGAATAAGTTTATCGAGTCCCATGGGACCTCCTTTGTTGGTTAAGATACGAAACTTTTTAAAATTGTATGGACGGCTCTAAGCTTTTCTTCATTTGGAATTTGGTCGATCAGCAAAATGCATTCATCTTTGATGCTGACAATTGGAATTGGTTTTCCGTTGAAGTATTCCTGAAATTCCGAATCGCTAAAGCCATAAAATTCCAATAAACATTTGAGCCTAGAATCAGGAATTTCCATTCGACCATTTTCATAGTGGCCAATGGCTTGAGGGGAGCAGCTCGCTTTGTGAGCTGCTTCAGGTTGCGAGATCTTCTTTGGGATTCTCATGAATCTGATGATCTTGCTTTTTATGGTTATGATTTTCTGCTGGCTACGCTTCATACATTTCCTCCGTTCAAACAGTCGAATCTAATTGTTCGACTTGAAAGCCAGTTTCATTGCCTGGAGATTTGTAGCCTCTAGAAATTCCTTATTGAATTCCAAGAGCTAGGGTCTCTAGACAATGCGAGCGGAGAATACTGAAAATGTTTTGATCGATAGCCAAACTGTAGCCAAGTTGTAGCCAAACTCTGTGATGGGGTGTGATCCGATGTGATGTCAGATCAAATTAAATCGATAGAGAGCCATTGAGTTTTGTTTTTTGATTTCAGTTAGATACGTTTTAACGGCATTTAAGCCTACGAGTAAATTGGCGTCCCCTACGAGATTCGAACTAGCAGAATTTGCATAATTTAAGCGCATGAATGTAGATAGCTGAAGTAACAAGAATAGTTTAGTTATTCTAATAAGATAGAAACAATTTAACAAAATATGCTCTACTGGTAATTGTGGATATGTGTTGGTTATTATTTGGGCATATGAATAGTTATAGTTCCTAAATAGCCCTCAAAAAATTAGTTAGGCTTTTGAAAAACGAAACATTAAATAAAGATTAATAAATACCAAATAGAAACAAGCCATGCTGTTGAAGTACGTTTGTTCGTTGAAAAAGGAATCCGTGTTTTTGGGGTGTGGCAATTGCAGTTTTGGGAGCAGATAACGCTAAATCTTTGATATCGTTCCAAATGTGTTGGGATTTTAAAATCTAGTTTTCAACCGTCACTCCCAAAAATGTCAATTTAATATTCGCATTGGTTCCCATCTTTTCTTGCCAGTGCGTTTCCCAGAAGTGTTTTGTAGAACTGAGTTGTAGTAGTATCAAT
>DDVI01000147.1 GCA_002345205.1 Bdellovibrionaceae bacterium UBA2316
TTTGGCAGTGCGCCCTAATTAGTACGCCGTCTCTAGATAGTTTAGAAAAATTTAGTTTAGCCCTGGGGTTTGATTGCGAATTCTTTTACTTTGATGAAATCCCGCAAAATGAAACAATTTGGCCATTCATCGTTCATCAAGATAGTGGGTTAAAAATCGTTTTCGCTACGATGGACGATGATGCCATCGTAGGCGATCCTGAAAGTGGTTTAGTAACAGTTACTAGTTTATCAGAGTTACAGTCTCGTCGCGTGGATAAACGCGCGATATGTCTGTCGCCGGGTAAGGGAATTAAAAAACGGCCGGATCCAGATGTTCCGACAGAATCATTTGTTTCCATGTTATTTGAGCACAAAAAATGGGTCGGCTTGTTTTTCGCAGCTGGTATATTGGGATATCTTTTTGAATTGTTACTACCGGTATTGATCCAGTATTTATTTGATAGCGTGATCATAAATCGAGAGACTCAATTACTGGGCCCAATTATTGGTGTGTATTTATTCTTTTCGATTACTAGCAGTTGGTTAAGCAACTTTAGTCAAAAATTAACGTCCGACATAGGTGCTAACTTTGTTTTAAGTTTAAAAAATAGAATTTTAAAGCGAGTTTCTATTTTGCCAATCGAAACGTTTCGCGGGTTTGGTACTTCTGGGGTACTTAGTCGTATTGCCGAAGTCGATCAGATGGGGCAGGTTCTGACTTCTGGCGTATTTAGTAGTATTTTGAGCCTATTTTTAATTTTTGGTTCATTAAGTGTGCTTTGGTTATATCATCCAACATTGGTATTCGTTGTTATTGCCGCCGTACCATTTGAAATGTTGTTTTCTTACTTGTTTAGAGATCGTATCGAGCGCTTAAAATTTGATGATTCGCGTATTCGTTCTCAAGAGAACCGGATGTTGATGGAACACTTCACGTCGGCCGAAGACATGAAGTCATTAAAGGGCCAGCTGACAACCCGCTGGCGCTGGGAAATTTTAGCCGCCTCCGCTGCAAAAAATATCAAACAATTAGGTGTGGTGAACGCTTTATTCCAAGTCATCCACTTTGTCGTAGCGGAAGGAGTCAAGATCTTCTGTTTACTGATCGCACTTAAGATGTATACTGAGGGTGCGCTTTCGTTAGGGCAAGTTATTGGTACTTCGTTCCTAGTGCCTAAGATATTTTCCCCATTACAAATGTTATCGACGAATTTTTTTCAGTATTTGTCGATACGTCCGACATTGTCGATGATTAATGATTTCATCTATGCACCGGTAGAATTACTAGATGATGAACCTGTTGCTTCAAACCAGGAAAAACTAATGGGCGGAATCGAATTCCAAAATGTTGAATTTAGTTATGACCTGAATCCAACTTTGAAGTCGGTGAACTTTAGGATCAACCCCGGTGAAAAAGTAGTTATCTTGGGACCGACCGGTTCGGGCAAATCGGCTATCGCTAATTTAATGGCTGGTTTATATGAACCCAATGCAGGTAGTGTGGTGTTAGATGGCCGTCGCGCTGATCAGTGGCCACTATCATTTATTCGATCTTCGTTTGGGTTAGTTTCACAAGAAGGATCACTATTTGGTGGTACGATCGTGGAAAATATCGCCTTAGGTGATTCGTCTCCTGATTTTGAAAAAGTACAACGGGTTGCTGAAATTGTCGAAATGGACGACGAGATCCTGGCTAAACCAGGTGGTTATGATTTTGTATTGCAGCCGGGTGGCCTAGGTGTGAGTGAAGGGCAAAAACAGCGCCTTCTGATTGCACGCGCTTTATATCATGATCCGTCGATACTGTTATTTGATGAAGCTACTAGTTACCTTGATCCAAGCTTAGAAAAGCGAATTGTAGAACGCGTACTGCGTTTATACCACGAAAAGACTATCGTATTCATTACACATCGAACACATTTAGCCACGCGAGTAGACAAGGTTCTGTATCTAGAAGCTGGTAAGTTGGCCGAAGGCGGTCATCACCAAGATCTAATCAGCCACGGCCAACGTTATTATGATTTCTATGTATCCCATTTAGGGGTTGGTTAGTTAAATACTATTTGCTTTGATCAAAGCGCGCAACGATATCTGTCGGTAAGCTATCTACCGAAGCCACATGTGATGCGTCTATCGAGTTATGGACATAAGGGTTACCTTCGCTATCAAACTGGACAGCGTCTGTTTGCGCGATAAATTCTGATACGGGTTCTTGTGAGGCTAAATGTTGAGTTTCATCAGTGAAGCCCTGTAGGGACGATAATACTGCGATATCTGCAAAACCATTTTGTGAGCTATACATTGAGTTATCTGACTCAACTTGTGTAGCTTCTGGTGTGATACCTAGGTGATTAGCTGAATCTACTTCCATTTGAAATTTATAGTCATTTTCGTCACCGAACATGTAACCCCCAATTTAAGTTTATTTACTGATACCAGTATAACAAAAGCAAAAGGGATAGAAAGGGCAGGGATCAAAATAAGACACGTATTGCTTTGGGATTTGCTACTGGATTTTAGGTAGTTAGCGAAGTCACCTGTCACTGTGGTAGACAGGTGTTTCGTGGGGTGACGAGTTTCTATTAGGTTATTTTAGTATCGAAATGACGGCGACCAGCGAGAATTCTTTTTGAAGCGCATTTCCAAAAGATCGTTAGCTTGGGTGCAAAAAAATCCTGCCGGAGTCTCCAAAAGAAGGTCGCCGTTTTCAATACGAAATCGGTTTTGAATCGCGGGCTTATCTGTCACTACCGTACCTGCTGGGCAGCCACTGCTGACTTTTGATTGTTGGGCTCCGAACTGAAGTAAATCGCCAGCGATTTCATAAGACCCTTCACTCGTCAGAATGCAATTCGGCATAAGAACCATGCTTTGACTTACTGTTTTATTGTCGAACGCCAGCGTTACGCTGTCCAAAATAGGTTTGATTTTAGAAGATATTGGCCCTGATAGTTTGCATTGAGAACTGGTGTTCATCCATGCGCCAGTCAAATTAACGGAAGCACCACCTAAAAGCGGAGCGAAGACCATAGTCATTAATAATATTTTTCTCATTAAAACCTCTCTGTTGTTCAAGTTGTTCGCTTGATAGCATAAACATTTGGTATTGAAAATAGGTTATTTAATAGAATGTTCGCTAAAATGCGAACTTGGGGATTGTTTTTCTAGGCGAATATGAATGTATCGCCATGAGACACGTTCGCAAAAATAGTCATCTTTCGACGGAGAACAACACTTTGGTATTTCGTTTCATGTTGAGATTACCTTGCGCATTTCAGTACATAGCTCAGTTGGCACGCCTCTTAAAAGTGGTACGGGAATAGCACAATATCTAGACAAAGCCCTTCAAAATGAAGGAGGAGTATATGAAAAAACAGTTACTATTATTAGCAGTTCTAGCGTCGATGGTTGGTGTCGGTTGTTCTAATAAAACAAACACGGCAACTCCGCCAGTTACGGATACTCCGGTTGTCACTAACCCGGTTGACCCAGGCACGCCAAGTGGTGGAGGAACCGACGGTGGATTATCAGATTCTGATGGTGATGTGGTTACATTCATACCAGTGGATTTTGCGACATTTAATTCCTACGTAGGGACACATCCTTTAAATAGTCCAAAGAACATCAAGATTTCTGTTGATCTAAAAAACAACGGATCTTTACGATATTACGGTGCGATCAAGATCTCTTACGAAGATAATGGTCAATCCTATCAAGGGACATTTGAATCAGGTGAAGGTAAAAACCAAAGCATCAGCGGATTAAAAGACAACGATGTGATGGAGTCTGTCTATAACTACTGGTTTAGTAAAGACGGTAAAACTGTATTCACAGGCATGTTCCAAGATCAATACGGTTCAATTATCCTAGTAATCGACAAAACGATCGATCAAGGTGACGGACAAGGTACTGGTTATGTCAGTGGTTCCGTGTACTTTAAGAACTTTGCACAATCGATGGCGCAACAAAGTCCCTATCGCAAATGCTGGTTTATCTACGCAGGTCCATATGATTGTCGTTCAACTGAGATCATGAACAAGAGCGCTTTGTATCCAACGACGGATCAAGGGTACAGAAAGCTTGGAACATTTACTGGTTTATCGAAAGCAAACGCATTTAATTTATAAAAAGATAAGTATTTAAATTAGGAGATATTATGGAAACGAAAAACTATTTTACAAAGAGTAATTGGAAAACAAAAACGTTCCAGTTCGCAGGATTGATTGCAATCTCTTTTGCAGTTTTAATTTCCTGCCAGAAGAAAAGCGATTCGGGCACTGTCTATGCGACACCGGCTCCGATTGTAAACAATAACGGTATTGTCGGAAACTGTGCCGGTTGTAACTTTGCGCAAACCCAGTTGGCTCAACCGATTTCCCGAAGTAGCTATTTTACAATTCAGTGGAATATGCTAGGGGACCAAGCCGTGATTCAACAATTGCAATACAACTACGGCGGTTATAGCTCGGCTAAAAACTATGTTGGTCAAATCGTACTTACAGGAACTATGAATGTTACGACTCCAATTACTTCGGGTTACGGATATGGTTGCCAGATACCTGTTGGCCAGTATCAAATTACTAATTACAACCAAGTGGGACAAATGACTTCGGGTGGCTTCTTGAGTACCATGCAGTTAGTAGCTACTGGTAATGGTGTTCAGATTCTATTTACACTTTCGAACGGTATGATCGGTGATCTTAACGGTTCAGGGCAAATTACCCACATTAATGGGATGTTGATTCCGACCACGGGCGTAGTAAACGGACAGCAGGTAACATGCAGTGACCCTGGTTTTTACGTAACGTACTAGAGTTTGAACATTATAAATTTGGAGAAATAAAAAAACGCGTTCATCAATACAATGATGAGCGCGTTTGTGCATTCACACGCTGTGGCTTGGATTGCTCTTTCAGAGAGCATTTCAAGGTGGAATAATAAACCACTTTGGAACCACTTTAACTTTTAAGAATCTGTCATTTCGTCGATTGAATATTCAAAGAAATCATAAAAATGAACTCATTGACTTTAGAGTTATTTGTAATTCTAATGCTTATATGGAATTAAATTTGTGGGTTGAATTTTTTGAAGAGTTGCAAAATGTGAGAGGTCGATCTCAAAACACCATCATGGCCTATCGCCGTGATTTAGAACTTTGGATTAAGTTTAAACAGCAGAATCCAACAGCGCCAGTGATCAACTTCTACGAATATATGAAGAATGAAAACCTATCTCCTCGCTCGCAAGCGCGGGTGATTTCATCTATCCGAACGTATTTCCGTTTCTGTGAATCAAAAGGGATTAAATCTCCGGAGCTTCGTGAATTAAAGCCACCTAAAATCAAACTGTCTCTGCCGAAATCTTTAACTCAAGAAGAATTTCAGCGTTTATTTGAAGCGTGCGTGGTTCCTGACGCAAATAAAACGTCACGTAATCGTTTAACATTGCTTTTATTGTACGGATTGGGATGCCGAGTTACTGAGCTGACTGGTTTAAATGTAAATGATTTTAACCCTACGGACCGCTGGGTCAAAATCTTGGGTAAAGGTAACAAAGAGCGCTTGGTTCCCGTTACTGAAAAGTTAGCAGAAAGCTTAAGCTACTACCTAAAAGAAGTGCGTCAGCACCTGATCAAGGATGCGACGCCGTCGTTATTGATCAATGATCGTGGCAATCGTCCTTCACGTGTGGATGTTTGGCGCTGGTTAGACGCATGGTCATCGCGTGCCGAATTCCCTGAAACTGTTAATCCACATCGCTTTAGACACGGTTGTGCGACTGCATTATTAGAAGGTGGCGCGGATTTACGTTCTATCCAAATGTTATTGGGTCACGCAAGTATCCAAACAACACAGGTGTACACAACAGTGACGGCGAAAAGCTTGAACCAAACGATCGATGAACATCACCCACTTAGCGGTGTTGAAAACGATGCGGCTCCGGCTCGTAAGCCTGAACTTGATAGTCTTTAATTATCTATAAATCGAACACGAAATTCCAGTTTCGTGTTCGTACTTAAGTTTTTTTCTTTATAAGTCCTTTTTTAAATTTGCAGTTCCCAGTCGCTATGAAAGTTATTGGCTATAGTCAGCGGCACAAAGAATGGTTACCTGTTGAAGTTGAAGTCAGTTTTGTTCCCGGTTTGCCTCAGATTCATCTGATCGGGCAACCGGATTCGATCCTTAAGGAAAGTCTGATCAAATTAAAAAGTGTTCTTAGGCTGCTGGATGTCGATATGCCGAAAGGTCGCCAGATTATCGTGAATTTGCGAGGCGGGGACTTTAAAAAGAAATCTCTGGATCTGGAATTACCGATCTTGGTAGCTATACTGTACGGGCTTGGAGCCATTGATTTTTCAGAATGTAATGAACTCTGTGCGCATGGTGAAATCAGTTTAGAAGGAAAAATTTTTTCGTCAGATTTGTTATTGATTAAAAAATCAGTCGGGGATCGAAGGCTGCTTACAGGATTCCATCCAGATGGTTTGCTAAATGAAAATCATGCACAATTTCTAAATGTTAAAGATGTACTTTCAACATATTCAGCAAGTGAACCGAGTGTGGGTAACTCTAAGAAATCCACAACAACAGTGCCGGATTCCTATAACGTATTTTCCAATCGTGTACTGGCTCCCGAGTTTGAAAAAGATCCCAAGCAAGTTTGGTTCACGGATGAAGAACGCGAACTTTTAAAGGTAGTCAGTTTAGGACGACATTCATTATTGCTAATGGGCCCGCGTGGTTTAGGAAAGTCGACGTTGGCGGAATCCTTAAATTATTTGGCAGAACCCCCGGACGAAGAAACCTTCCTTCATCAGATGAAGTACTTTTTTGTCGAAGAGGGACGTTACTGGCGGCCATTCGTTCACCCTCATCATTCTATTTCCCACTTAGCGTTGATTGGGGGAGGGACGCAATGTTTGCCAGGCGAAATCACGCGGGCCCACGGCGGTATTTTGTTAATGGATGAATTTCTGGAGTTTGATCCTAAATGTCAGGAAGCTTTGCGCGAACCTATGCAGACCAAAAATATTCACTTGGCTCGGGGGCAGAAGTACCAGAAATACGACTGCGATTTTCATCTGGTGGCTACAACTAACCTGTGCCCGTGTGGACAATGGCTGCCGGGTAAGGCTGTGGATTGCGCTTATTCGCATAGCCGATGTAGTAAATACCGAGATAAATTATCAGGGCCTGTAATTGATCGATTTCATATTCTGACGTTTATGAGGCCATCTAAGAAAAAACAAAAAGTGCATTCGCTGGCCTCTATTGCGCAGGAAGTGGCTCGGTTGCGTGTTGATTTTAACGATCAAAGGCAATCACTAGAATTTAGCACGTCGTATTTATCGCAAGGGCTTAAACAACGATTGGATAATGAACTCAGCTCCCTGCGACGGCTTAATGCTTCTGTCGAAGTGGCGAAAACTCTATGTGTCGTCCGGGGGAAAAACAAGATCGATGATGATCTTATAACGGGTGCATTGGATTATACATGGCGCCCTTTTTTAGACCTTAAGACCCTATCTTAGGAAAGGGGAGGAGCGGTAGGGTTCACATGAATGGTCTACCTTAGCAGAAAAAGCCTGGGGGACTTTTGAATCCCAGGCTAATTAATTGAATTTGAAAGACTTTTTGCGTTATTGAGCCGTCATGCTTAGGGTCTGAGCAGCTCAAAAAACGAATTAGACTTTTAAGGCGAGCAGGTATAAGGTGGTATTTCCTTTTGCACGATTTTAAAAAAAATCAATGGTGGGTTGGCCGAGGAGTTAGGCAAGGCTCTGCAAAAGCTTCTACGGGGGTGCGAAGCCCTCACCCACCTCCAAATTTCCGACTCTTGGAAATTTCTGGAAAACGAAAAATCAAAAAATAAAAACAAATTAAAGCCTTAGAGACACCGATGCGGTCAAAGCTTTGCTTTTGAAACCTGCCTAGAACTGCCGTTCACAGCCTCTGATTGGCTTATGAATGGCTTGCGCTTGGCTTTTGGTGCTTGTGTTAATTTTCGCTATCACAGATAGCATGATGAACATCTAAGTATTGAGATTCATTCGTACTAGGTCGCTGGCAAAATGGCTACTTTTAGCCAGCCCGCTGTAGATCCACTTCCTGATTTTTATAAAAAAACAAACTGCTTCTTGTAACAAAAACTCTTGAAAGGAGAGTCAAATGCAAGAAGATCCACTGAAACGCTCATCCGTTAAAAATATCACTAGGACCTTGGTGGCCTTTAAGGCTGCACGATTGTCTTTAGGGTTGAACAGAAGGCAAGCCGCTGAACGCTGTTCCTGCTCGATCAGAGCCCTCGAGCAGCTTGAAAACGGCCGCTGTAACTATACTGAAGATCGACTAAAGCGACTTATTGAAAAAATGGGAATGACTTGGAGTGAGTTTTTAAGATTTCAAGATGCACCAGAAAAGGCATTGGCCCAAATTGATGCCTACAATTTAGAACGAACTTTATCCCGAAAGCCAAGACGCAATCTTTATAAATTAGTCACAAAAGAAGTTCGCGCGATTCGCATATTGCGAAAACGCCGAGGTATTTCGCAATATAAAGCTTCCGAAATTTGTGGCTTCAAAGAATGCACTTTTGGGCTGATCGAAGCCGGAAGAACAGATCTAACGGATAAAAAGATAGATCATATTTTACGTTCGCTCGGATACAAACGTCAGGACTTCGACAAAATCGCTTGTGCTGATGTTATCGCTGATGAAGTCATTTCAGAAATTAACAGCCTGCTTCAGATTCTAGACGACCAAGGACTTCATACAGTTTTAACAATGATCAAAGCTTTAGCCAAAAAATAGGAGGCTTTATGTACAACATACTTATCAAACTTACTATCGCAGCTGCTTTGTTGGATTTTGGAATTAGTTTTTCTAAAATGGAAAACTGTTCCTCAAGGCAGTGTTGGACGGAAATTCAGAAGGCGTCACGCAAGGCCACTCATATTGAATGGAAGCCGATTTCGATATTTCCGGAAGAAGCCAAACGATTTCGTTAGAAGCTGGAGGTTTTGTTTCTTCAGGAGAGCTTTGAGTTTCAGATTCAAGGCTCTCTTTTTTATTGACGTTGATCAAACATTATTGCTAACCATTAGGCAGGGCCTGGAAAAGCCTGCCGATCGCGGCTGAAATGCTAAGGTGAATTTTTCCATAACTCATAAAAGGTTTTTTTAATACAAACTTTTTAGGACTGTCTTTAGGGCGATCAAGAGAACAAATAGTCCGTAAAAAAGGGAGTATCCGTGAAAGAACCGTCTAAAGAACAGATCAAAGAACGTACTAAGCACTTACGACAAATATTGAAAGAAAAGCACAAGATCGACTTGCCACATGGCCATGCGCTAGAAGTTATGGCTAAAGTATTTGGTTTTAACGACTGGAATACAGCATCGGCATTGTCGCCGACTCAAAATGATGAGGTCGTAGTTTCATCTAGCAAAGATTTACCACCCGCATTTAAACTTCAAACTGCTGGCGAGTTTGCTGATTTCTTTTCTAAAATCGACAAAAACAAAAAAGTTTTTTTTAATGAATATAAAGAAACCGAGCTGGGCCATATCGGAACTTTAACATCTATTTGTAGTGCTACCTATGACTACGAAATTCAAAATGGAAAAGACGTTCGCCTAGAGTTGAATACTGAAGAAGAAAAAAATCTTCAGCTTCAAGATTTTGGGAAAAGCAGCACGCAAAAATTTGAGCCGACAAAGTTAGGACGCTTACAGCGTGTGATTAAATGGTTCAATATGCAGAATAGCTTCTGGAACCAAAAGCATTTCTCGAGAACTGATAAAAAATAAATACCAATATTAGCGAACTTAGCGATACGAGCATTTGATTCGATTTTTTTATCGAAGACGAATTGCTATATGTTTCGCGCGAAAAAAGGAATAAATTATGACAAATCAAAATTCAGATAACGATGCTTTAATAAACTTAGACCACTTCACTGTTCAAAAAGAATGCTCATTTGAAGGAGAGAAATATTCAGCTCGAGATAACGGTGCAGTTCTTAGACATGCCTCAGAAGGTAAAAGGATTCGAACCGTCGATAATAAATGGAATTTGGGTAATACGAATGCGGCAAATCCATATCTGCATATCGCTGGAGTTAGAATACACAGGATAGTGGCGACGGCATTTCATGGAGATCCACCCGATTCTAAGTACGTCGTAGATCATATTGATTCAAACTGTAGAAACAATCGACCTGAAAACCTAAGATGGTTAACACGTTTAGAAAATACTCTCAAAAATCCAGCAACTAGAAAAAAAATTGAATTTCTTTGCGGAAGCGTCGAAGCATTTTTAGCTAATCCATCAATGCTGAATGATATGAATCTTGCGCCAAATATGTCTTGGATGAGAGCTGTTACTTCTGAAGAAGCTGAAAACTGCAAATTACGAATGGCTATCTGGGCAAATACTAAAAATATTCCATCTGGGAGTTATACTAATCGTCGAGGTGCATTCACTGAAAGAGTTTTCAAGCCTTTAAACAAATGGGAGGCTGGGCTTGGAGGTGAACCCGGCCTTGATTTTTCGGAAACACCAATGTGTGGCCAGTATATGTGGCCAGGTTCATTTTTTCCGTTATGCCCAAAAGAAATTGGAATTAGTGCGTTGGACTCATATTTCCAAAATATAAATGTTGGCGAATTGTTTTCCTATGGGGATGCTAGTCCACGACTAATCGTGCATAGTGTGGCAAAAACAAAATACCATCCGGCAGTTTTGGTGCTTTGCAAAAGCAGTGGCAGTAAGCCATACGCTCTTTGTGCAATTACTTTAAACGAAAAGGGATACTATGTTCACTTTGTAGTTGGAACTTATGAAGATCATGAGTTAGCGGAGTCGGCATTCTTGAATGAACAGGACCTTAAAAAATTTTCTTCTGATGGCTATAACGGGTTCAGGGGAAAGTAATTTTGCCAAAATTATTCCATTTAAAAATTTAAGAAAAATTATTTTTCGATCCTTTGCAAAAGTGTTTTCACCGACTTTCTTGTGCCAGGAAGTCGGTCTTTAATTCCAAGTTTATTGAGTGTCTTATCAAATTTTCGAACTTTTTTAACTGATTCATCGAGCTGTTTTGAATTAAGTTTCCCAAATGGGAAAAAGAAACACGGTTGAGGCTGGTTTTTCGGAATCAAAAATTTTGTATAACGTTTTGGGTGATTGAGTTTGTATCCATAAATTTTATCATCAGCGAAGTAGACGCAATCAACGATTTCGACAGAACCAACAATAACTCCGGTTGGAACATCACTCGGATTCATTTTTAGTTTTTTCCAATTTCCGTCGAGTCTGGGTTTAAGTGAGGCGTATAAATAGACTCGTCCACGAATTTTTGTGGGACGACTTCTATATTCATATTTCTTAATTCCCAACAAAATTTCTTCTACGAATGGCTGTTTAATGCTGATCGCCCTGCCTGAGACTACGTCTTTAGTTTTCATATTTGGCCTCACATGTAGTATCGATAGAATGCTTTAGGCTGAACATCCATTGGCAGCTCGGACAAGATTAATCCAACATTATTTGAGAAATCCACGGTTATTGGTGTAGCAGAAGCAAAAGCAGCTGCATTCCAGTTCAGTTTAGTCAGAGATAAAATTTCAGACAGAACGAGCTGCGCGGGACTAGTTCCTAGTTGATGAGTCACAATTAAAGGGCTTGGAATTCTCATGCCTGGGTATACGCGCAAGAAGGGAACATATCCACCGGTGTAGAATACATATTTTTTAGGAGCTACTTCAATCACTGTGCCTCTTAATGGAGGTTCTTGCCCCATTCTCATAAACCTTAAGCTACTTCGACCAATTGTTAAAAAGTCAAAATAAGGAATTTCGCCAAGGGCTTCCTGCATTCCAGCCAATTCATCAACCGAAAAATAAGAAGATTTATGAACGACAACTCTCGATGGTGGCCGGCGTAAATGTTTAGTGTACTGCTCAAGTACGCTAGCAATTAAGCGTTTTGAGCTTTCCTTACTTGGTTCTTCCGACTTTCTTGTG
>DDVI01000009.1 GCA_002345205.1 Bdellovibrionaceae bacterium UBA2316
CTATGCTGCGGCCTGATTAATAGTCTCAATAAAAGAAGATTGCCATGAACAGCCGGATACATTCGCTGCGCAAATGACAAAAAATAAAAACCGCCATAGACTTAAAGTCTTCTTTTTTAACTGGTTGTTCATACCTGGATCTTATCGGCAAGATACGGGTTTAACTTAAAGCACTTTACCCCCCCCCCCGACAGATTTTATATGTATATGATTTTATTGATTATTTTAAACCTTAATCTATAACCTGTAGGTGACGGTTCGAAATAGGACCAAAAGCGCCGATCTGGATGTCCCATGGGCCAGGCTTAAAGCCATAGCAAAAGGGACCAGTTCTCAACCTTAGTCGGTTTTCTTTTTTTTAATTTAATTTCAAACTATATATATATATATATATATATATGGATGAATCTCAGGGCGTCGAATTGGTCGACGCAATTACTTTGAGTTGTGTTGAGTGTGGACAACTTTTTTCAATTTGCAGATCTTGCTGGCGCGGACAGAAGTGCTGTTCAAAGTCGTGTTCGGAAAACTTGCGAAAAAAAAGAATCGCAGTTACCAGAGAAAGTATTCTAGTTCAGATAAGAGACTTGAGAGTGGCCGAGTTCACCAGGCAAGGCGCTACGAAAAAATTAAATTTTTAAAAAGCTCTCACTGAGCGCTCTACAAAAGATCCAATAGAAATCATAAAACCTAAATGTGCAGAGCGATGCGCTTGTTGCGGTCGTTCTGTTTTCCCAATTCCGAGAGGCTTTGGGAGATTTTTTTCATTTAGGACTATGAGGTTTTAATGTTAGAGGCGGAAGTACAGGCGAGAATTTTTTCTTTGTATTGGAACGAAAAGAAATCGATCAGAAAAATTGCAGAGCTGGTTGGTGTTGACCGAAAAACAGTGAAACGAATCATTGACCGCAAACAAGTCATATTAGATCGACGGCCCGCGAGTCGTGCTAGTTTATTAGGTCCTTACCGTGAGCAAATACAAGAGATGTTAGTAAAAGATCCAACGATGGCTTCAACGACTATCATGCATCGACTTCGTGAGTTTGGTTACATGGGCGGCCTTTCAATTTTAAAAGAGTTAGTCAGAGAAATTAAAAGCAAGTCTCCTAGAATTCGTGAGGCATTTCTGCGATTAGAGTTCGAACCCGGTGAGTGCGCGCAAATTGACTGGGGCGAGTTCGGAGACCCTTTTGGTGACGGCGTTAAAGTCCACTGCTTTGTGATGGTGATGTGTTATTCGCGAATGATGTATGGAGTGCGGTGAAAAAACTGTAGAGATTCTCAGGGTATCAATCTGATACAAGACTTCGAGCTGATTTCAAACAAACCGAAAAGGTTTATGAAAAGGAATCAGCCATGGCAAAACAAAAAGGCAAAGAACCAATCGCTACAAAGGAACAGAAATTAAAAGCAATTGAAGATTACCGTGCAGGTCTTAAAACAGCAAAGCAAATTGCAGAAGAATTTGGATCAACAAATAAAAATCTAATACACGCCTGGAAATACGAATTTGAAGAACGCGCAAAGGGCGAGCGAGTTGATGAACTTAAAAACACTGGTTATTCATCAGAAGCTGCAAAAAAGATTTTAGAGTTAGAGCTTGAAATAGTTGAATATCAAAAAAAGTTAGCTGAACAAGTTTTAATAAATGACCTTTTAAAAAAACTCCGAAACCAGAGCAGTTATCAACCAGAGAAAAGTGCGACTGGGTTGACCGACATCATCAGAAGTTTAAATCAAAAGAAAAAGCCTGTAAAACAATAGGCCTTAAGATGTCGACATATTATTTGGACCCCAAGGTATCGCGTGCTGACCAAGAAGTCGCAGCAGCTGATTTGCGTGGTTTAATTGAAAATATTAGAGTTACGCATAAACGTGCTGGCTACCGGATGCTGCAGCGCTATTTAGCGCGTTCTGGGCACGTTGTTTAAGAATACAAACTACGTAAAACCATGAAAGAGTTCAAACTGCATATAAAGCCTAAACGGCGATATATCCGAACGGCAAATTCAAACCATGGTTTTAAAATTTATCCTAATTTAATTAAAAAATTTAGACCTAAAAAAATGGTTCTTCCGACTTTCTTGTGCCTATAGAGGATGAAGTTCCAGCTTTCCGCAGTAGAACAGGATAGCGATGCGGTAGTTGGCAAAGTTTCGATAGCCTCGCGCATTGGCCTTGATTGACTGGATCTTTGAGTTGAACCCCTCCATCATTGCGTTCGTGATCTGGTGCCGCAGGTAAGTCAAAATATTGTCGAGGTGTCGCTTCATCAGTTTTGCCACATCAATCATCGGTTTCAGTCGTGAGTGCGTCGCCCACCAATACCAACGTTGGAAGAACTTCTCCGCCGATGCTTGATACGAGTAGGTCCAAAATTCCGAGAACGTTTCCTTGATCGACCAGGCGCGGCCGGCTTTGAGGTTGTCCATTCGCAGAGATTTAAATCGGTCTCTTTCCAGATCACTCATGTTTTCGGGATTTTTCAGGAAGAGGTACTTCGCGCCTTTGAGCGTCTCGTCGCCATCTTTCATGAACCACTTGTGCTCAGCACGGCGAACTTTGTCGACCGCCTCGTTGAGATACTTCGAGATATGGAACTTGTCATGCACGATGTCGGCTTGCGGAGCATGTTTCTTGGTCGACGTGATGAACGCATCCCACATGTCCATGGCAACGGCGTCGATCCCGCCGCGCACTTCCTCTGGGAGCTTTTGCCAGAGCTGCTCTGCGGCCTCCAGTGTTCGATCTTGGACCACGTCCAAAATGCGGGCGCCGTCGATGTCGACCATCAGCGATGCGTACTTATGACCCTTCAAAAAACTTTTCTCATCGATGCCGACGTGTTTGACATCATCCAGCTTCCGCCTCAGGAGGCCACGCTCAACAGCGCGTGCCTGAATGTGATGAACTTGATCCCACGACAAACCCAAGAGACCCGCCGCCGCTTTGATACTCTTTGCCGCGATCATCATATCGATTGCGAACCGTTCAAAGAGCAGCGTAAATCGCGAGTTAGGACCAGCCCATGGCACGGCGATCGTTTTTACTCCGTGGTC
This sequence comes from Bdellovibrionaceae bacterium UBA2316, assembly GCA_002345205.1. Lineage (GTDB taxonomy): Bacteria > Bdellovibrionota > Bdellovibrionia > Bdellovibrionales > Bdellovibrionaceae > UBA2316. The sequence goes on from DDVI01000009.1 coordinate 3,060, forward strand.
GGGACATTCACTGCGCGGAATACGCGACTTAATAATTGTCTGGAACTGCATTGTGTCCAGGTGTCGCCATCGGCGTTCCTCCCGCTGATCCTTAATTGAACAGGATCGCTGACACTCGGGACATTCCACTTCATGGTCGACCGGCCATTGAACGGCGATCTCCACGAGTCGCTGATCAACTTTCAAATCGACATTGGTGACGACCCATGGCGGAAGAAGTCCCAATAATAACCTGTAGTGATTGTGCAAATCAGATGATGTTTTCATCCGAAAATCAAAGCTCAAAAATTATGCAAATTCAAACAGTCCTACGCTCTGCGTTCCACAAGAAACCCGGAATACCCAGTATTTTTATGTTAGCACGAAATGATTTTGAAAAACTAAAAGCACAAATTATTCAATTTATTTCAGAAGCACACAAGACGATCGAAGTTTCCCCTTCAGAAGATGTATATTCTTTGTGTATTGATGCATTCGCTGTCGAACATTAAAACTATTTCTTATCGTCTTTCTTGTTTAGCTCTGTTTTCTCGTAAACAGAGTTCAGCAAATCGGCTTGTTCAGAAAAGAAATCGTATTTTCTAAGCTTGATTGGGTATCTTGTTTTTTTCCCAACCATCCAGTCCGATAAAAATTGCTTGATCACGTAACTTGGTCCTGAAATATGTTGAAGCAAAACAATGCCGCCAAAGAATGAAAAAATCAGAATAAATAGCCCGAAAAGCAATGTGGAATGAAACACGGTATCTGAAATTTCGTTAAAAATAGGCAAAAAGTATTTCTTTTGTTCTTCACTCATCGAGTCTATTTCTGTTAAAACGCGTGAATATAGCACTCGTAACAGGACCCCAAAGAAAATTAAATTGATGGCGCCTAAGAGTACAAAAAAACCAGTCACCCCATATTGAAGTTTTGGATAATTAATAACTTGCCGATTAAATATCGTTTTAATTTGCTTCATATATTTCCTCTAATTCAATAACGAATTAGCCTTTACGCGATAGACGCGCGCATCACCTTTAAATGTAATATCATTCTTAAACTTAAGCTGTCCTCGCCAGAATACACCGACTCCAATCGTTATATCAAATCCCGTCGCGGGTCCAGTGCAAGGTCCAGGTACCGCCTGTGAACTTGGCTCGGATACTGTTCCCCCACATAGGGGTTTAAATCGAATGATGGCCTGTAACGGGCATAAAGCTGTCGGTCCGGTTGGTGCAGGAGGGGGGCATATTCCTGCCGATCGTGTATAGAAAATCGGGTTTGTAACCAAGCCGCCAGCAATAATTGACATTCCCGCGGGCGGTGACGGCCAAGCCCCTCCGCTATATAGAATGGGCGGATTAGGAGAAAATAAAATCATATCATACGTCTCGGTTTCATCGCACGGCGTGGGCGTGCCAAACAAGCAACGACGAAAATTTACGTTACTGTCAAATCTAGAGTTTCTAAGCGCCAATTCATCAGCAACTAATGTTTCAATACTACCCAGCAAAGAAAGTTTGGCTTCTGTATTTTGCGTATCTATTAAATATTGAAACACATTCTGCTGATCCATAAATATAAATGTCTGGCCAATAAAAACTAATGTGCTTACGACAAACAAAAATATCAGGGTGCTCGTTCCGGAGTTATTCTTAAGACTTAGTTTGACCATGTTGTGCTTGTCTTTACAAAGGGGTTCCATCGCCCAAACGCGCACATGAAACTATACGAATAGTAACTTGAACCCGAGGCGTATATATTGTTAGTGGCCTTCATGACCGTTTCTGCGGTCGAGTGACCAACCGTTTTAACTCCAAAAAGTCGAATTCGCGATAGCGCTGACGACCCACTACATAATTGCGGTGTGTAATCTGTCCAAGGTTTCGGAGGTGTCGTTCCGGTCGCTTCCGTTAATGGATTAACAAACTGCCAAACGGCCTGGGATGGAGCTCCACCGTTATGATAAACCGCAAACACATACGGAGCGTTCTTTGGATCAAAATCTAAATTAGGATTATCTGGGAAAATGTAAGTTTGGTAGCGTGCTTTACTTGACGTCACTGACGCGTTTCCTATTGAATTATGTACATTTGCTGCCGCCGGAGGTTTAATCTCGGAATTGTAGCGATACAGTCGGTAAATATCTTGGATGTTAATATCTACAACACCATAACCGGTGATATTCATATTATCCGTATTTGAATAACTGGAAGCACCAATAGTTCCATTCCAAGAATCGTAGCATCGCAACTGTTTGGTATTTCCCGCAGCCCAGTGACCCGCATCATTATAAGTATCTTGAACCGCATTTCCAAATGCATCTGTTGTGAAACCCCACGGCGAATTCAACATCGGTTGATTTGTCGACACTGTATACGGAGCGAAATCAGGAATCGACGTCAAACTCGCTTGGCACGTACGATGATTTAGTTTACCACTTACAAGTTTCGCGCGGAAAGATGGACCAAATGCATCCGTATCAATCATTACGTTCGGTGAAATTCGATTTAAAATTAAATCTCCAGAATACCCGACTGGGATACTACATATCCGATCTATTGGATTGGCTCCGGTGCCTGCTTCAAATGTAATCGAACACACAAGCGAACCATCTGTTGATTTATATACACCCACGGTTACGTCTTGGTCAGGCTGAAAATCAGAACGTACGTAGACTGCTGGTGAAATAGTTTTAAGTGCTCGAATTGGATTATTCGGTAAGTCTAACCATAACGATTCAGTCAAATAAAATTGAATACCCGGAATTTTAACAACTGGCACATAGGTATTATTGGTGTAGCTCGTGTTAATGGTACCACCCGTACACGCCGTAGATGGCGTTGCAAATGTATACTGTGCAATAATGTCCGGTGACGACGTAATTGACGGAGACTCTTTAATACCTGTCGCCGTTACATTTCCTGAACAAATACGACGATTATCCGCAGTATCAATCGTGCAAACAGGAGTCGAGGTAGGATTTCCACTTAACAAAGGTGCTGAAACTTCAGGTACTGTAGGATACGTCCAACTTAATGTTGGATCTTCAGAACAGCAACTTCCTGTTTCAATATTTGCAGAAATTGTTCCTGTCGTGTTAATTCGAATTTTAGAAGGATAGGCCGATAAGGTAACCGCAGAAACGGGCTTTTCACTCAATGTAACGCTAAAATTACCATTGGTTTCTGGCATCACAACCGAGTTAATCGTACGACCGGTAAACTTATTTTTTACTGTATATGCATAGCCAAATGCCTGATTCACGCCCGCGATATTTTGGCTTAAATCAAAAGGAATTTGAATAAATCCGTTGGTACCCGTAACTTGGGAAAAACCAACATCTACACCGTTAAGTTTAAAAGTTTGCAAGCCAACAAATTCATCGTCGGCTACGGCCAACTGATAGTTCACTATTTTCTGTCCACCAATACAATTTCTAATCTGGGTGAATGACGGCTGAGTCGCAGGCATTAAAAACTGCGGGCGAGGGATAATTCGAACTGTGATGTAGTTCATTGATTCTGTTGTGGCCCCTGCTGTATCCAGCGCCACAATTCGAAATTGATAAAACCCAGATTTAAATGTTGGAGCCACCAATGCACCTGTCGCATTTATGGTCCAACGGAATTTAGCTTGGTTCGCGGCCGTGTCTGTAGCGCTAGCGCCAATTCCATAACTTTTCGTCGTGTTGTAACTTGCCGTCGCCGTCGTTTGAGTTCCAAAATTAATAATTTGATTCGGTTTCGCACCCGTAAGCTGAACGATCCAAGACGTATTTGGATCTAAAGGATCACGCACATCCGTCCAAGTCTGATCTTTCATATCTGCAGGGACGACATCATCCAAATAAGAAACTGCATCGGTTCCAGTGATTGATCTTACTTGCAATTTCATGGAAACCAAACCAATCGGGTTACCTAAAATAGCCTCAAAACGTAGACCTGTCGGCAGCGAGGCCTGATCTGGCAATCCATAATATTTTTGTACACTATATATTCCGTTCGCATTCAAGGGAATTGGTACGTCGGATTGGCTTAGCAATCTGGATAAATGAATTCCCTTTGAAAGGGCTAAATATATCTCGCCCTCAAGGGGTGCCATAAATGTTTCACCGGAATAGTCAGGTCTGATTTCGACTCGATAACGGATTGTCAATGACACCGCTTTACTACAGGTTGTGTTTACTCCGTTGCAATACGGTTCTGCCCAAACCGACGTCATCAATGGACACTCGACGGGACTGGCCGCCTGTTCAGATGTACAACGGACGCCTTTGGTCGTATAGTAAATATCTTCACCCGCAATGGCTTGAGTCGGATCAGCACTGCTTCCATTTGCCAAATAAAATTTGAAACCTCGCGCATCGTCCATTGTTGTTTTGTCACACGTTGCCGCTGTAGCCAATCCCGGCATACAGTTCGCTAACATTGCTGAATACGGAAAGCTATTCGCAGAGCCCACGTTTGGAGTCATCCCAGAACTACCTAAAGTCTGGGTTAACGCAGCCGAAGTCTCTACCGAAGCCAAGCTTAATGCATTTAATCTTATCTTTGAGATAACTTCATTTTTAGTGACGTTAAAAGCAATGTTGGATGAGTTTTTATTCATCAACTGCATCATCGATAGCATGGATATCATAATGATACCCGCGATCCCTACGCTAACAATGATTTCAATTAACGAAATACCTCTTTGATTGCGAATTGGCTTAATAAAATGGACGTGGTTCATACGTGTCGACTAATCGGCACAATTGTTTATTTTCTCTACGTAAATTTGTGTAATTTTTGTTGAATTACCAAAAAATGAGTACCTTTTTGAGACGCTGTATCGTTTCGAAACATATCCGTTCGTATTAGAACGTATAAGAAAAGTACCAACCAGACTTCCCATGACTATTACGAACGATATAGTCATCAAGAATAATATTCCAGCTGCGAATTGTGATAAAAACACCGGTCGTTAAATGATCCCAAGAATAACCTGATGAAATATTAATTGTGGCAGAACCCGTTACGACCGAATCATCCTGCAATGGTTTATCCGTATAGTTTTTTTGAAAATAATTAAAGTCGTAGTTCGCTCCCAGCACGCCACCGATAAACCAGTTTTTGTAAAAGCGTGTTGAACTATACGCAATACCTGGACTCAAGCTATAGATCGAAGCATACGACAGTGTCGACTTTCGATTGAATAACTCATATTTTTGAATCGATCCAATACTCGCCAAATGATAACGCGCGATGCTCGCGCTCAATATCCATGCGGATGAGGTTTCCGCCCGCTTATACATGATCGGCGAAAATAAAAATGAGTCATGCTTCGGATTACTGATCCAGCTTAATGACATCTCCATTTTTTCGTAACTTAAATCAGGAAATAAATAGAGTGGATTTCTATCTACTGTACTATCTTCCACCAAATAACCTCTGGTAAAATCATAACTCGCATCTGCGCGAATATGGGGAGTCAGAATTAAACTCGTGCTCGCGTAAACTAATTTGGAGTCAACTCGACTATCGGTGGACTGTTTGGGATCTCTAAATGGGATACTTAACGTCGTATTGCTGCCATCGACGTCTAAACCAATTAAATAGTTGTTCCTGTTAGTCGTCTTCATCGAGCCTGTTTCATTAATCTCTAGGCCCGTTACGCGTGAACCGATTCCTATGGCAGGCGTATACACATGTTTAGGTTTTTCTATTAACATAGGTCCAATTGCCGTCTGATCGACAATGTCGGAAAATGCCAATGAAAATGATTTCATTGGCACTAGCAGACACGTAAAAATTAGAACAACAAAAGCACTCAACATCATTTTAAATTCCATAAGTTTCGGATACAGGAAAATAAGCAGAAAAGAAGCCTTTTGACCTTCGAATCTGCGACACTCTGACCATAAAATCTATGGGCCTCTTGCTATTTCAATGCGTTCAAGATCGGACTGTTGTCGACTACACCGATGCCCGGGACTTCGCGGTTTAGGATTTTCTGTTGTTGGTTTGTGTTTAACTTGTTTCCGTTTAAGTAAACTTCGTTAACCAGCTGTTTTCCGTTTTCAGTGATGCTATGAAATACGATAGAGACGCGAAAGCTTGGATATTTTAGTTCCGCTTTTGATATTACTTGGTTGCGTTGTTCTTTCTCCGATTTTCCTTTCGTCGCTAATTCCATCGATGTAGAGTAATCCACTTGCTTATCCAACGTGATATAACTACCTGTCATGTTACCTGTCACATACGCTTTATTAGCACTTGTATCTATGATCGAAGCTAATCCAGAAATATTCGTGTCTACGATCATACCGCGCGCATTTAATAATTTTTGATATTCCGGTTTTTTAATTAGGAATTCTATTTTTGCGTTTCCGCCTGCAGTCGCGCCGGCTTTTTTAACTACGTTCTGACCTTCTTCATACGTTTCAACCACAATCTTACCGCTCATATCGACTTTGGAAGTCATCGGACATGAACCCGATTTTTCTGTTATGTTTTGCTTAGCTTCCATACTGAAAACATCCCCGGCTTTTGGTTTATAGTTTTCGCTCTCTTTAGGGAATGTTGAGTTTACTGTCGTTTTAGGAACATTACAGTGAGCTTGAATTTCCTTTAACATTTTATAGGAATTAGGATCTTCTTTTTGTAAATCAGCCTCTTTCTTAGAAATTTCTTCAGCCGACATTTCGCTACTAGGGGAAATCAATTCACCCGGAGGAAGCTCCATTCTATTCTGATTTGAAAATGTAGCTTTGATTTCATTGATTTGGGCTTCGGTTGGCATTTCACCTTGATCTGGCGCCGTGAAGTTTAATTTTTCAGGGACGCGATCTTGAAATGAACCTGGTTTATCGTCACTTTTTTCTTGGCAAGCGATTAAACTAAGCACGCTAATAGATGCAATAATAAGCTTCTTCATACAACCTCAAATTCGGATACTTTTTGGACATTTTTCTGCCGCTATTTATTTTTCAGGACTCAGCATTGCCAGTCCCGTACCGCCGTTAAAACCAATTAAATGAATTTGGCTGTAAAAATATGTTCACAAAAATTACATCGCGCAAATTAGGGATACCGACCTTGCGATTTTTAAATATCTTTGCAGCTTAGGTTAAACAACTTAAAGATACCGTCTTGGTAGGCGCCCGTTTTACGAACATTTTCGATCATTAAATAAATGTCAGACCCATATTCCGATTCACAGCGAATCATCGAACCATAGCCATTGGGTTTTGCAATACACAGAGTGTACGTCACGGGCAAGTAACCCTGATTAGACATTTTAGAGGTTTCAAATAATTGAACATTTGCAAATTGATTACGGCCAAGCTCGTTGGGTTTATAATAACGGATTGTATGTTTTGATATGCCATCCGCGAGTTTTTCAGCGCTTGTGCATTCGACAGCGGCCATTGTTGATTGAACAGCTAGCAATAAACCGAAAATATATGAATATACAGACATTAGGACCTCAGTTAGTGTTTTAGGTTCGTGACGCTATTTTATAGATTTTAAAGCCCTAAACCAATGTCATCTATTTGTACGGGGAACTTTTTCAACAACCGGCCTGATAGTCGAAGGGCAATATGGAACATATCACCCTATTGAAATTGAATAAAAATAATGTAAACGCTAGAAAACTACTCGCACTTATAACCCGCGGCTACCAATTTGTCTTGAATCCGAGTTAAAACTTCTTCGCATTTTGCTTGACCAACTATTTGGCTAGCTACTGAAGCGGCTTGTCCACCTTTAGTGTATTCAAGCTCACAACCTTGATCTTTGCCTTTAATAGATAGTTTACGAACATCTTGGCCCGATGTGCATGTCACATCGCCAGCTGCCGTAGTCGTAGTAGCTGCTTTTGATGTTTTAGCTTTTTTAACGTCTTTTGCTGGAGCTGTTTCTGTCGTCGCAGAAGGCACCACCGGAGCCGTTGCTGTCGCCGGGTCAGTTTTAGTTTCCATAGTTTGTTTCTTAGCTGCGTTCGAGCAACCCATCATCAAACCCATTGCCAATAGAATTACAAATTTAGTCATATTTCCTCACTCGTTAAGTTAATGAACCAAACTAATCTCTAACGTATTTATTTTTTCTATTCAAGAACTAGAGCAATAAAGCCTAGTAGTGGGGTGGTTTTTCGTGAGGACGGATATCGTTTGATTGCTCCAGCAAATGCTTTAAACTTTTTGTGACTATTTCAAGCGTTGCTTTTAGTTGTTGAATTTGTTCTTGCTGTTCGCAGACGACCTGGTTCAATTGTTCAATCGTGTCTTCTTGAAAAAGAAAACGCGTTTCTACGTCTGTCAGTCTTTGTTCAAACATTTGGGTATCTTCGCTCATAAGTGTTGTTTAGTACCGAAACAGGGAAAAATCCATAATTTTAGCCAATCGAGTTACGCAAGCCCTTGCCCACCCCCAATTTTCTACAAAACCTATCCATTTTTTTCAAAAGTAGCGACGAAGTTTAAAACATACGCAGAAAACTCCAAAACTTATTAAACATGCCTCCATGGCTGAAAGACCGTCAGGGTAAACGCCTGTTTAGGCGGCATTTTTTTCTTTTTTACTTTAATTCCAGAAATGACCAACCGGTCTGTAAAGATTCTGTTAGGACGCTGGACATACTGGAGCCTTTAGGTTAGAAACGCCCTCGAGCAACCTTCATATTATTTGATAAGGAGCAACCATGGCAGCAGCGTCGGTACTGTTAACCCTTTTAGCGGTAATTATCCTGTACTTCAGATACAACCCGATGATGCATGCATCACCATTCATGGTTAGACGGTTTCTAAACTGGTTCCCACTTGGGATGAGTTACGCCTTCCTGTACATGGCTCGATACAACCTAAACGTAGCCAGCAATGCCCTGGGTTCCAAAATGACTATTGCCAGTTTCGGTACGATCTTCGCCGCTGGAACAATCACTTACGGTTTATCCTTCTTACTAAACGGTCCCCTTGTAGATAAATGGGGAAGCAAAAAAGGTATGTTACTCGCAACGGGTGGTGCGTCCTTAGCAAACATTGCAATGGGTATCGTTGTTTACCTCTTCTTAAACGGCCAATTAGAAGTGAATATGACCATTGCTTTAGCGATTCTATATTCCGTAAATATGTTCTTCCAGAGTTACGGAGCCGTTTCGATCATCAAAAATAAAGCCTATTGGTTCCACGTTCGTGAGCGCGGTATCTTTGGCGCCATCTTTGGAACATTGATTTCTGTAGGTATCTACTTCGCATTCGACTTGAATTCGAAAATTGCCGACTCGGCCAGTGCAAACCCTAAAAATCCAGGATTTTTGTCAGATCTTTTCCATACAACTTTAGGTTCCGTTAACAATGGCGTTGATTCTGTTTGGTTTATTTTCTTTATCCCAGCGGCTTTACTTATCTTCTGGTTCATTATGGATGCGATCTTAGTTAAAGACATGCCATCACAGGCGGGACACGAAGACTTCGATACTCATGATGCTTCGTCCGGCCAAATGCATATCGAGTTAACTAAAACTGAAATGCTTAAACGTGTATTCTCGAACCCAATCATTATGATGGTAGCGGCGATCGAATTCACCACGGGCGTTATCCGCAACGGTGTTATGCAATGGTACTTCAAATTTGGTAAAGTCGTTCCTCAAATCGGCGCTGAATTTTTCCATGATAACTGGGGTTTAATCCTGTGCTTAACAGGTATCGCGGGCGGATTCGCTGCTGGTCATATCTCTGATAAAGTATTCCAATCACGTCGTGGTCCTCCAGTAGCAATCGCGGGTATATTGATTACTATTGTTGCGACGACTATGTACTTTAGCTTATTAACGTCACCTCTGATCGTTGGTACGTGCGCGGTTCTTTTAGGCTTACTATCTATCTCTGTTCACTCGTTGATGTCTGGTACAGCGGCAGCCGATTTTGGTGGTCGTAAAATGACGGCGACAGCGTCGGGCATCACTGATGGTTTCGTTTACCTAGGAACTGGGTTACAATCTTTAGTTTTAGGTAACATTCTATCTGAAAAACCAGAGAGCTGGCACGCATGGCCGGCATTCTTGATTCCATTTGGTATCATGTCGGTATTAGTGGCTCTTAAAATGTGGAAGTCTTTACCAGATGCGACTCGCAAATACTTAGCTTCTAAAGACATTCCCGTCGACCGTGTACGTGTTGTTGAAGAAGCGCGCGTAGGTGGAACGGTAAATTTAGAGCCAAACAACCGTGCTTAAATTTTTTGGCCGCCATCTGATGTGGTGGCCGTTGCTAATACTTTTATTTAGTCTTCCGAATCATTCCTCAGAATGCTTGAATGATGCCACGGTGTGTTCTTACTATTTCCAAAAGCACCAAGAGCTAGGATGTGATCAGAAAAACTACCTGGTTAATTTTGGCTACAAATACTGTCGATTATTTGTAAATGCAGAGCATACCTATACCAAGCACGCTCAAGGTGTACTTGCTAATATCCGCACATGCTTAGTGAATCACTTAGCTAAACAACCACATTTAACGTGTGAAAATGTTGCCGAAATTGCCATTCAGTCCCATGTTGAGTGCTATAAAGAAAACCATTTTTGCGAATTAAGCGCGAAAGACCAAATGGTTACGTTATGGCACATTAAAGCCGGTTTGCATGATCCATTTTTTCAAACTACGATGAAGCTAATCGTCGACCAATGTCGCATTCAATTCACAGAACATAAATAGAAAAATTTTTCATGTGCTTAAACACTACCCCATGACAATTCTGCTATTTAGCAGACTTCATGGTGATAGAAATTTTCAAAATTTGAATTGGATAGTTGGTAGCTTGAATATCGAAAATTTCATTACCTTCAATTTTCAAAACCTCGTCAGTATTGACTAAAACGGAATTGAAAACAATAGACCCAGAAATGGTTTTCAGATAGTGAATGCCATCACCAAAAAATAGTTTTTCGTCTTGGTTTAACGTCACAATTTGCATATCGCAATGATAGATATTGCGACGATAAATGATTCCTAAGTCAACAACCACACCGCCAATTAAGGAACACTGAATGGAATCTTCCCCGTGGAAACTATGGACTTTAAGCGGCAGCAAGGACTGTTGATTTAACTTAAGTCCCTCACCGGATAACACTATCAAATGTCTATCATAACCGGGAAAATTAGAAAATACGTTATCTGATTTAATTTCAGCACTGCTCAGGCGCCAATGAAAGTCAACTTTCGCTAAATCTGCGCCTTCTGGAAAAATATCTATTTCCTGAGTCATACCTTGGCCATTTTTCCAGGGCATTTGTCGAAAGTGTTCCTTCTTTAAAATTATTTCCATCGTCTATCTCGCCGGTTGAAATAAAAACATGAAGCCTAAAACTACCTGATGATCTTTTTTAAAGTCACTACTAATTTCTAATAAAGGGGCGGCACCTGCCCGATTTCCAGATAATCCAAGCGCGTATAATACGTGATAACGAGTCTCGTAGTCTGCTTTGAATTCAGCCCCTAACGCTAATCGCGCCGCCACCGGTTTTTGTACAGCCGATATTGAGAAATTTTGGAAAGTTGTGG
>DDVI01000006.1:0-9320 GCA_002345205.1 Bdellovibrionaceae bacterium UBA2316
AGTTCAGCCGTGCTCTTCCGATCTATTTAGGCTATCTTCAACCAGCTCCGCTCTGCTCCCCACAGAAAACCCGGAATCCCCCTTTTTGAAGTAGCGGCGATAAAGCGTGTCGCCGCGACCAGCCGCAAAGTAGGCTGGACGAACATAGTGCTCGATTAGGTGTTGCAAATAGTTGTCGGGCCTTCCGCGCTTCGCAAAGAAGAGGAACAACGCCAAGAAAAGCGTTGTTCCCCACACCATGAGATAGCGAAAGGACGTAGCCCCGAAAACAAGGTTCGTGACCGCAAGGTTCATGAAGATCAAAAGCAGATCGGATAGTTCATATCCGAAAAGTTTTGATTTCATTTCCAAAGCTCGCGGGACTCGGCTTGTTAGTAGTTCATCGTCCATTGTTCACCATCCTTAGCGAACCGTTTGGGCGATGAAGTCCACGATGGCCTGTGCGCCGAAGCCGAACATACAGCCAAGCACCGCATAGATGATGTGCTGCTTGGCGTTCGGATTTCCCGTGAAGAACGAGATTGCGGCAATCGCAATCCCAATCACGGAAAGAAGCGGCAGGATCACTCCTGTCAGCTTCGACTTGATCCCGATGAGACTGGATTCGAGACTGGCGTGTGCGAAGTCTGGAACCAGCATCATCGAAAAGACCATGAGGCCAAAGAGAATCAGATATTTTTCGTTTTTCATTTTAGCTCCTTTTGAAAAAATCAAAGGAAAGCTCAAATGATCGCGCAGATGGATTCTCGAAAATCTACGCCGCCTGATCGAACGATTCAGGCTCCGGCAAATCATTTGCGCGGGCCGAAGGTTCGGGGTGGATATTGACGTAGATAGGCTTACTCAAAAGATCGAACTCAAGCTCGATAACGCCTTTGATAGAATCGACGGTGCCACTGCCGACGATGTTCCAAAAATATTTTGTGCGAGCTTTGGGACTCTTGTTCGGCTCCCTGGTCATCACGAGATACTTGGAGGGATCGTCTTTGTGGGGAAGGATGTAGTACCGATCCCACGAAAACATCCACAGCCGAAGGCTGAAGATATTTTGACCATCTTTGAGATAGGCCATGCCTACGCTCTTTGTTTTCTTGATTTTTCCATTGCTGTCCTGTTGCTCTTGATAGACTTGAAAACGAAAGTATTGGCTGGATTCTTCGCTAGTATTTTGATTTTTCATAAGTTCCCCTTTAGGCCGCAAGGCCATTTTTTAACTGATAAATTTTTGCCGACTTACCCGTGACAGGTAAGCCCGCGTGTTGAAGTAGTCTGACTCTCAAGTGGTTGATTGCTGATTCGATCAAGGCATCGGTGGACTGCCAACTTAGTCCGATGCGATTGGCAATTTCTTGGATGCTCATATCCTGCCAGAATCGCATTTCAATGACGGCCTTTTGTTTGTCAGACAGGTAGGCCAATGCCTCACAAAGCTGTCCGAACTGTTGATGGCTCAACGCTGCGGGCTTCTTTAGGAGCATACGTCCTCCTTCTGATAGTCCTTGCGGATCGAAGCGGGTTTATTGAACTCAAGTCGTTCCCATTGCTCTAGTCCGTCCTCGTGAGGCCGGAGCAGCCATGCTGGAATCTGGCAAAGCCAGCTCATAAATTTTTTGACCATGTGGCCTCCTTCTTTTTGGAGAGCTTCATTGCTCTCTTGAAAAGACATATTTCAAGAGGCACACCAACATGGCAGACCACGCGCAAACTGCTATTATCGTTTACGATTTTCTATTTCTGATATTTTTAGAGCGAGAATAGTTATCGAGTTTTGATCGTGGTTACGATCAACGCAGATGAGGAAGTAAATAGAAATCAGATAGTTATGGAAAAGTCGGAAATGCGATCAGTGTTTGGTTTTACGATCACTCATAGATGGCGTGACAGCGATTGAGATTAAATCAAAGTGAGAGCTGGTTTAGGAAACATTCTGATGCCCATTGAGAGGCATTTTCCTTGAATAGCCTTTGAATTGTAGGAGTTCGTAATCAAAACCGTATTCTGGAGCGTGAATCCACCACGCTCAATTACATCCAATCCAGAATCAGATGAGCCATAAAGATCGAAGTCTGAGAGGAGAAGGCAGTCCGGCAATTTCTTTCTGTTATTCCGCACCCAATCGAGCGCGGAATGTGAATCGAAAAAGTGCTCCACGGCTACATTGATTCCCTGAGCCTGAATCTTCGTTTTCCATATTTCATGTATCGAGGGATCGTCGTCGAGAATTAGTAGATTGGGCTTACTGGACAAATCAATCTCGCCCACGATACAGCCAGGTTGTTCGGCCATAGGCAAAGAGATTAGAACTTCTGTTCCGAATCCTTCGTTAGAAATGATTTTGAAGTTACCATTCCATTGACGAACGATTTCTTTGGCGTAGTAGATACCGAGTCCAGACCCATTCTCTTTACCAAAAGAAAATCCCTTTTCTCCGATTTTTTGAAGTGCTTCATTGGGGATTCCACTTCCAGAATCTTGAACGGAGACAATGACATTTCTTTCCTCAACGAAGATTTTTAAGAAGACGGAATCCGCCTTGGCTTCGACCGAATTATCAATCAAGTTTGAGAGCGTTCGTTTTAGTTCATCTTCTTGAATCGCGGCAAAGATCATTCTTGCATCTGGCAAAAGTTGAATTCTAAAATTGATCTTCTCGGATGAGTATTGAAGCCTCTTTTCCTCGAAGACCTCATGGATCACGGGAAATATCAGTGTCGGCGAAGGTGCCTTGGCGGAGGCTTCTCTAGCCATAAGAGCTTTGTTCTTATCCACAAGGCCGCTTGCGACCTCGCGTATTCTTTGAATGGCTCGATCCAAAAGAAGCCGAGTGGCATCGGGCATCCCGACGGTTGAATCAGACACTACTTTCAAGGTATTCAGTGGGGATCGAATATCGTGAGCCACGCGAGCGGCCATCTCGCCAAACATGATTTTACTTTCGTTTTCAACGGCGTGTTTTCGGGAAAGATCAATTTCCTTCCGCTTTGCATTCCACCATTCAGCAAGAAATGGAAACTCCTGCCTTATGATTAACGGCGATCTTTCACTTTCGACAAGTTCGGAAAGCGCATCTTTGATGAACTTTTCACGCCTTCTGTATTCTCGTCCTTCGACGCGCTTTATACTGAGGAATAGAATCAGCACAAAACCCACAAAGAGCAGCACGGTTCCGGCAAATGCCTTTACCAAGAAGGATGAGTGAATGTCGAAAATCAAGAGAAGTTCGGGTCTGTGGCTGATTCTATAGAAGGTCTTTTTATCGAGGAATCCGCTATCGGCAACTTTGATCTTGCCTGGCTCTATATCCTGGGACTCAAAGGTAGAAATTGAGGAGCCAAACTCGATAAGGCGTTGAGGAGGTGTCGTGGATGTATCAAGCAGTACGACACCTTTTACGAACTGAGAAGACATGAGGACGCGTTGATTTTTGGTGATGGTAGTTAGTAAATTTCCCTCTTGAATTGCTACCGTTTCTGATTGCAGCCAACTTCCGACAATTTCCTCCCCAACCGATGAGAGGTAGAAATCGAATATGAGATAGATTGCGAGGGTTGTAAAAGCCAAAGCAAAGGTGACAATTCCGATTGCCCTGGTTGGCCGTAAAGAACGGGCGATCCTTAGAGGCATAACCGCTCCAACTTCCCACCAACAAAGGGCGGTTGATTCTCAAAGTAGCAGCGATGAACGGCGATGAGATCATCCATTTGGTGCGGAACTTGTTCGTCAATGAAAAGGCGTGGAAGATAGGTCGTGTCTGTTCCTTCTTGGCATAGGCGATCTTCGAGAATTTTCTGACCAGCTTCACTATTGCCGAAGAATGAAAGCCGTTGTTCATAGAATGTGGACGGGATGCGATTATTTTCTCGCATTCTCGATACTGCGACGGCATGACGATACAACTCGCAAAGTGCCCGATACTCCGTTTGATTTTCCGAAGTAGTTGGCCCACAGGCCCCGCCAGAGACAACACCGTAAGGCCGCAGGAACAGAAAATATAGCTTTACCGAAAGGCCGAGAGATGGGTCAATTTTCGGTTGCACGAGCTTAATTTCCTCAGCTTCTACATAGCGATCTATCTGTTCCAGTAGATTCTTAGATAAAGCCGAGGCCCTACTTCGATCATAAACGGAAACCTTATGGGCCAGGTTGGGCCTGTCCCACCAAGAAGCCCAAACATAGCGTTCGACAGCCTCTTCAAATGCGTTTTTCCGTGCTATCTCTTCCGGCCTATCCGAAATTCCTTTTGGAAAGGCGGCAAATCCGTCTGACCGCTCTGTTGAGCAGGATTTCAAACCGCGACGGTATCCGTCAGAAAAGGCATATCGTTCCGCTCGCTCCACTAGGCTTTTCAGAACTGCCACCGAAGGGTCTGAGTCCATACCCGTATAGATAAACTCAGAAATCGTTTCGGTACTTTCTTTATCGAAAGAATTAGCCAGGATAGTCGCGCCAACTTCGCTGACTTCAATACGCTTCGGAAGAGCGTTGCGCTCTCTTAGCTTCAAAGTGAAGTCGGTTAGAAAGGAAGAACTATCCCTCGTTTTTGTCATCTGCCTACCTTGAACACCTGCCAAGGGGCCGGAGACGTAACCGCGAAAGGAAGCTCCGCCAGCAAAGAACGATCTCTCGCAGCGAAAAATCGCCGAGGATGAGCATACACATTAAACTTCGCATCCTCGAACAAGTATCTGTTGGCCTTCGCATACGCCTTGGTATCATCTTGCATTTCCGCGATGAGGACTTGTAGCTTCGGATCATCGGCGACGTGTTGAAGTGCCTTATGGAGATTTGGAGTAAAGAGCATTTTCATATCGCCAGAAGGATCAAGTGCCCAGAATCCAGAGCCAGCATTGAAAACGCTGATCTTCCCCTTTGCAAAAAGGTCTGCCGCGTCTGAGCGAGATGCCGCAATGATTGGCTCCTGTGGAATTTTCGTAAGGGCTTTGAGTGTATCCCTAAGAATTTGAAAGAACAGAGCGTTCTCTTCTGACTTGGTATATCCCCAAGAGATAGGCACCTTTTCAAAGTGAGATTTGCAAGTTACTTTGTCTTTCTCGGTCAAGGCTTGTCCATCGAGTAGTTCCGTTTGACTGAGGTAGCCAGGAAGAATTTTAGTGAAAACTCCAGGCTCAGGGGTTTGGCCCGTGATTTTTAGATAGGACTGGCGAAACGCTTCCGCGAAATACTTGCGACATTTCTTTTCCTGAAATGGCTTGGTATTTTGATTCAGTTGCACGACAGAAAAGCGCGATGCCGGAAGATAGCGCGTGGCGAATTGCCCTTCTACGTTTTTGATCTCAGCCGGAGAAAACATGGACTCGTTTCCAGCCAGCACCGCAGTTTTCGGAATCTGCGCAAGTTGTTTTGTCACCTCTGAGGCCACAAGATACTCAAACTTGATGGAATCGGGCGCGTTCACTCCTTCAATTTTCCCTGGCTTACGCTTAGTGAAAAGTAGCGCATCTTTTCCCGTATTTGCTATTTTGTAATAGCCGCTTGCAGGAATGGTTTCGCAGGAAATTTTATTCGTCTTTTGATCTACGCATTTACGCGGAATGACCGAAAAGAGTTCAAGGCAAAATCTGAAAAGTGGATGCTTGACAGGGCGATTCAGAGAGATCGTTACCAGATTTCCTTTAACCACAATTCCCGATGGAAAGCTCTTAAGCGGAGCTTCTGATTTTAGCCACGAGTCCAGGCCCGCGATGTTTTCAATGACAGGAAACTTAGGGCGAGTATAAGCCATCCGTACAACGGAAAAAGCTACATCATCTGCCGTAATGTCTGAGCCATCATCAAACTTTAGACCGCTTTTTACGTTCCAAGAAATGATTCTCTTTTCTGGGTCGTATCCGAAAGAATCTAAAAGCTGGCTTTTAAGCTGATTATCTTCAGAGGCTTCCAGTGGCGTTGCATAGATCATTCGCGCTACGGGCATATTGGCTGTATTGTCGGCTTCAAGCGGATCAAACGATGTTGGCCCAGAGGTTTCAGTGATGACATAAATGTAGGGATCGACTGAAGCCAAAGAATCAGACTGGTCAGACATGAATCCTCCAATGAACAGTAGCATACAAAAAATTACTGATTTTGGCTTCATCCATAGATCCCTGTTATTGGCCTTTGCCTGGATAATCTTGGCTGCTCATGCTGGCGTTAAACGCATCGACATTTCTCACATCAACGTCTTGGCCGACGAGCGATTGCAGCATATCAACGATTTTTGCAGCTCGGTCATGGTCGTAGGCTTTATCCAGCGATTCCAATTTTTCTTGGTTGATCTGATACCAGTTCTCTTCAGCAAGCGGGATCAAATATCCCTGGCTTACAAGCTGCTGAATAACCTTTTTCGTATCGACACCGCCATCAACTTGAACGGTATTGCTCTCTGCATGGACAACGCCAGCCATTGAAAGCGTGGCTAAAATTGCTCCCATTGTTTTCTTATATTGCTTCTTCATTTTCCCCTCCTGTTACTATTCCTAGTTTTTTCATTCTTCCGTACACGGTTGCATACGGAGTTTTCATTCTATGTTTAGCGGCCTCTCGTACCGAACTGGACTTTGCGAGATTGGCGATGAGATACTTTCTCTCGCTATCCTCAAAGCGGGCCATCAGTTCCTCATAGGTGCAATCGTAAAAGTCCGTTGGCATTGGGCTAAAATCTTGAAAGAACTTGCTGCTCAAATGCTCTGGGCGAATCCTTTGAGACGGGATGATGCTCATTAAGCGTTCCATCTCATTTTGAAGTTCTCGTATGTTTCCGCGCCACGGAAACCGCTCCATCAGACGAACGGTTTTCATCAATATTGTTTTTCCCTCTCCATCAAACTGTCTTTGGAAGTGAGCGATAAGCGGTTGAATATCATCCGGCCTTGCCCGCAAAGGTGGAATTTGTACTTTGACGACATTGAGGCGATAGAAAAGGTCTTCGCGGAACTTCCCTTGGCGCACAGCCTCCTCCAAATCTTTATGGGAGGCCGCAACCACTCGAACATCAACCCGCGTGATATTGGTTGCGCCGACAGGTTGGATTTCTCCTTCTTGCAAGAAGCGAAGGAGTTTGACTTGGAGTTCAGGCTTTAGATCGGCGATTTCATCCAAAAAGACGGTGCCAGTATCGGCAAGTTTGAGCTTCCCAATCTTCGCTCTATCCGCTCCGGTGAAGGCCCCGCGTTCGTGTCCGAAAAGATCACTTTCGATCAGAGCTTCAGGGATGGCCCCCACGTTGATTGCTATGAATGGGCGTTGTCGGCGGTTGGACTTGTTGTGGACGGCACGAGCGATAAGTTCTTTGCCTGTGCCGGATTCACCGTGGATCAGCACTGTGCAGTCTCTAGGAGCCACAAGCTGAACCAGGCGGGCAACGTCGGCAAGTGCCTGTGATCGACCGACCATGCCGATTGATTCAATGATGGATCGGTTTTCGTCAGCGGTCGGCTCCCGAAACTCCTCGGCGGTTTCTTCAAATTTTTTGCAGAACAGACGAACCTTTTCGCGGAAATCTTCTGGCGAAGTTTCTTTTTCGATAAAGTCCGTGGCTCCTGCCGCAAAACATTTCTTTAAGGCTTCACGGGAGTAGTCGCCTGAGTTGATTGCGACGATCAGGTTGGGATTGATTGCGAGAATCTCTTTGGTGAGCGTGGCTCCGTCTTTGTCGGGCATCTGGTAGTCGAGGAGGATAACCGCATACTCGCCCGGAGCGGCCTTAACCATCGCTAGCGCCGTGTTTGCATCGCTCGCCGTATGCACTTCGAGATCGGATTCATCTTTCAGGGAGTGTTTGGCCGTAGAAAGAGCAAGCTCCTCATCGTCCACAACTAAAATCTTGAAAGCCATACTCCTCCTTTGCTCGAAGATTCGAGCTACGATGGAGGGTAAGAGCAACAGCCGGACCAAGTTAGAATTATCGAGTGATGAAGATTTAACCCCCCGAAATCACGAAGAGTTTCTATTATGCCCAGCGCCAAAATGCAACTTATTTACGCAACTTTTGATCGGAGTTCCGATCATGTGGAGTAGGACTTAGGACTCAAGATCGTCGTAAGTCACTAATATACAAAGTGTTTATCTACTTTGTTGGATACCTAAGAATCTGTTTTTATTTTCAACCATGAAAATCGCTCTGGACGCGGATTTCCAGGCGAACCACCTGAAAATAAGCAGAAAATCGAAAATTCAAAATGTGATCGGATTTTCGATCATTCAAGCAGGGACAATGTGGCGTTTGCGGGATTATCTTCTGTGTTCTTGTTAAAAAGTGAAACGACTTCTCCTCTTTTGGAATGTAGGCTCCTGTATTCCATTCCTGGAATAAGTAGACCCCTTTTTAATAACGGTATCGCCAAGTCCCGCACGCTTGTTCTTGCTTTCGGCTCCTTAAACTCTAGGATTTTTTGAAAGAACACTTCGTATTCTGAATCAGCTCCGCAGGCGCGGATAAATCTATTTATGAGCCATCGCTCGTGATCTTTTTCGCCGCGCTCCAGCGCTTCTATTTCATCACTCGAAACACGGCAGATCTCAGCCGCACGGTCAACGGTCAGCTTACGATATTCTCTGACTCGTCGATAGAAATTCCGGCACACAGCTTTTGCTATCTCCCTCTTCTTCTCTGGAGTTGCATTTTCGTGAAGAACTAAATCGGCATAAAGCGGTTTCATGTGCTTGCTCAGTGTATTGAAATGAAAACGATCCATCTGGACTACGTTTGCAGTAGAATTTTGTTTTGGATCATTGCCCATAGACACTCCCTTGTCCGCGCTTAAGAGTTAGTATTCCTAGTTTCTCAATGTCTTTGCAGAGCTTTAGGAAATCAGGTTTCAAAACTGCTATTCGCACTGTTGAATCTATTTGCGGGATGTTTCGTAAAAGGCGGTGCTCATCGACAAATATCGCAAGTACGACATTTGGACGAAACTTGCGGAGATAATTGTGAACCCAAAAACCTTGATGGTCGGCGTCTTCTACGTCGCTAATCACCAAGGACAAATCATCGGCTTTCAAAAGATTGTGGGTGTCAGCAAGAAATGGCGTCGTGACAACACTTGCGTCAAAGCGATTAGAGATCAGGCGTGATATGATCTCACGAAAATCTCCATTGTTATCAATAACTAAGACCTGTGCCATTTCCAATCCTTCGCGCGTTTAACAGCCCGATAATACTGAAATAAATTGAAATAATCAGTAATTTTATGAAATAATATGCAATATTGTGAAATTTCAATGCTTTGTGGCGGTCCTGACGTTTGGCGAGTCTGCTCTTGGGAAAGCTCGTAACACCTTGAAATTATTTGTAGTTATTCTTAGACAATGTAAGAAAG
>DDVI01000006.1:9329-9481 GCA_002345205.1 Bdellovibrionaceae bacterium UBA2316
TGGGTGTCAGCAAGAAATGGCGTCTTACAAGAAACTTTTACCGGCTATGCTTCATGATATTTGGAGAAGAAAGAATTATTGGGATGATAAGTTTGTCAATACACTATATATTTCAGTTATCTATAAGTCTCCTAATCTTGACGTCACTACTA
>DDVI01000042.1 GCA_002345205.1 Bdellovibrionaceae bacterium UBA2316
CTTTCGGCCGGGTTAATAAATGACTGGCCAAACTCCCCGCGCATTTTCCAAAGGCCATCTTCAGTGAATGGCGATGCCACACTGATCGCCGATAGTGCCGGGCCATAGTAATCAATTTTTGCTTCAAGGTCTTGCAGATCGATTGTCTTACGAACGTCTTCGGGAACGGCGATATTGATATCGGGTCCGTACGTCGTCATGACTTCCATCGCCCATTGCCAAAAATCATGGCGACGTTTGTTTTGTGGACCGGTGAAGCGTGTTTCACGTGGATGATGTGACAACGCCACCACACCCAGGCCTTCAGCAGCGAGTGCGGTTTGCAAGCGCTTTAGTAACGTCTCAAAACCATTAAGACATTCTGCTAGCGTGTTGTAAACAGGTGTGCGAATTTCAACGCCTTTAGGTTTGATGTCGGTAGCGGCGAAATTCTGATCGATGACGTGATAGCCTTCCACCACATAAGGCATTAATTTCTTATGAGGGGGTTCTAGATCAAGACCGTCCATGCTGCCGACGTCTTCGAATGGAATACGTTCTAAAATAGTGTTGAGTCGATCGAATGTAATTTCTTGATGCCATAACGGCCAATGATCGTCTCTGCGAACTAAGATAAATTCCGCCTCTAAACCAAATTTAAAACCACTCATATTTTTCCTCGTTTTTTAAAGACTGGGATAATCCAAATTAAAATTCCTGTAATCCAAAGTAGCAAAGCACCGATTCCAGAAGGGATAAAAATCCAACTCTTGACCCATTCTGCGAACCAAGACCCATCGTGAACTAAAATAAAAAATGTTTTCCAGCGCTTGGCTGAACTCAAAATTTCACCGGTGTGCCCGTGAATCTGAACTTCCCAGTAATTTTTCGCCCGCACGCGAACCACTGACGATTTTGGACGTGCATCGATTTGGGCGACATCATTCCAAGTTTTAATCTCGGCTACCGGAACCGTTTGAGCGATTTCTAAAATGCGATCAAATGATAAACTGATACCTTCAGGGGCGGCGATTTTTCCGTCTACTTTAGGTTGCAGCCATTGAACTTTTGAACTGATCGATAATAGAATCCCCGTAGAGAAAATGATAATTAATGGAAACGCTAAAATAATAGCCACCCATTTATGAATAGATTTAGACGATCTAAAAATTTGAATCGATATGTTGCTCATGACGTCCTGGAAATAGCGACATCAGATGGTAAAGTCAAAACCAGGAGCTAAAAGCTCCTAGCGATGAAATCTAAAAGAAAGTAAATTGAAAACGAAATGAAAATGAATTACGCGGCTTTCTTGTCGACTTCAAAGCTCGCGTGACAGCACACATGCAGGCGTGCTGAATGTTTGTGGCCGCGGAAATCATATTCTGGCCAAAAGATTTTCTCATAACCTTCTGAAATACCGAATAGTTCTTCACGGATTTTAAAGATCAAACCCGCTTCAGAACCTAATAACCAATCCATTTGGATTAAGTACAGCGCTTGTTCCAGTTCCATCGGGTTTAATTGATTCAAGAATGTTGCTGGTAAGTTTTCAACCAACTGACACGCATTGTGGGAAAACTTTTGGAAGTGAGCTTCTAAAGGCTTATGCAGAAGTTTATCAATTTTCACATCACTTGAACGACCCGTTACAAATGGCGCGAATAATTTTTTGAAATGGAAAAATAAAAGAGCATCATTCACTACGTATTCAGGTTTAGCTAAATAATCAGTGATGGAATCCATTTTGATAGCTTCATGACTGGCGTCTTCGATAAATGAATTATGATCTAAAGCAACTAATGAACGCATATTCGACAAGAATGAGTACAATAACAATAGACGCTGCTGAAATTCTGGAGTGAACGACAACGAGAAATTATACAACAAAGGTTTTCTCATATGTTCTTCTAAATAGTCGATCAACGGGATCAACTGTTGAAGTTCTGCTACGTTGACTTTGTTGGCGGAAAAAACATCTTTTAAAATGTCATTCCACTTTTTTTCAATTTTTTCAGTTAATAGACCATCTACGTTTTCAGTTCGTTCCGTTAAAGCCACAACACGTTTTCTTGAACGACCATACAATTCATAATGAGGTTCCATGGCACGCCAGAAATCCATTGAAGACTCTAAATCGTAAATGCATCGTGTATCCAATGTTCTGTGCATATTGACGAAGCTTAAAGCCACTAACACGTCGCTATGATACTTAAATGGCTTGTGCGGCTTGTGATCACGATCGTGGTTTTTAAAGAATTCAACCTCGGTCGGCTTCAAAATGGGGCCGTTTTCCATTTTTAATTCATAATCGAATGACTTGTTTTTTGACTTCATAAGTACCTCAATATACTTATTTCTTTCGACGCATAACCCAGGAATATGTAGACTAGTTTTATGAAAATCAACGGACACATCGACAGCCACAATCACCTCGCCAAAGTTCTAGGGACCGCGCCCGACCTTTTGGAATCTTGGGTACCCGAAGCCGAGGCCAAAGGTATTGGTTTTTTCATGCAAGGCGGAATCGATCCCGACGACTGGCAACGCCAGATTGAGCTTCAAGCGCGCTTCCCAAATCAAATAGGTTTGTGTTTTGGCGTCCATCCTTATTTTGCCGCTTCTAAAACCATTGATGAGTTAGACCCGATCTTGGATCAACTGGCCCGTCTGCTTGGCCAGCAGCAAAAACGCGACACCATTTTGGCCATTGGCGAAATGGGTTTAGATTTTAGACCTGCCTACACTGAAAAAGGCCGCGATTCACAAATTCACGCCCTCGAGACTCAGATCGAGCTTGCTGATTTTACGGGTCTACCGATGGTTTTTCATATCGTGCAGGCACATCCCGAAGTTGAACGGATATTTTCGTTATGGGCACCTAAAAACAAACGAGGACTGTTGCATTCCTACAGCGGCAGTGTCGAACAATCTGAGTTTTGGACTAAACAGGGCTTTTTAATTTCTATAGGCGGCCCCGTTTGCCATGAAAAAAATAAAAAAGCTCGTAAACTAGCGGCCAATTTACCGTTAGAGTTCCTGACGTTAGAAACCGACTCCCCGGATCAGCCCCCTCCTGCTTATAATAAAGGCGAAAACCCGCCTAAAACTTTGTGGGAAGTTGCAAAAACTATAGGTGAGCTAAGAAATGTGGACGCCGAGGAAATTCTTGCTATAAGTAAGCAAAACTTTTTGCGCGTATTTGGAAGGGCTTAAACCATGCAACCAGATCAAACTCAAACTCCCAATGCTTCTGTGATTCCGGAAACTCCGTACGTAATGCACCGTCGTTTCGATCGTATGGGCCGTTTAATTGGCGATGCGAATATGGAAAAATTGGCGCACACTCACGTGATGATTATCGGTTTAGGGGGCGTGGGCTCATGGGCGGCAGAATCGTTAGCTCGTTCCGGCGTTGGTCGTTTAACTTTGGTAGATTACGATGAGGTCTGTATCACAAATACAAACCGCCAATTGCATTCAATTACCGGTATGATCGGTAAAAAGAAAGCGGTCGTGATGGCCGAACGGATTCAAAAAATTAATCCTCAAATCAAAGTCGAAGCAATTCCAATATTCTATAATGCTGACACCAGCGAAGAAATTTTAGGAAAAAATCCCGATTATATTTTTGATGCGTCTGACAACATGACGGCAAAATGTCATTTGCTTTCAACAGTAAAAGCTAAAGGGATCAAAACCATCACTTCGGGTGGATCCGCTGCGAAGATGGATCCGACGTGCATCAAAATTACAGATCTAGCGTCAACAGAAGTAGACCCTATGTGCGTCGCTGTTCGTCGCATCTTGCGCCAAGAGTATGGCTTTCCAAAAATTTCTGGCGATTTCGGAATCACGTGCGTTTGGTCACCCGAACACCCGACTATGCCGGTAGATTTGGCTTATGATAGTGGCCAAGGTTTTAAATGCGTGTGCCCTCAAGGACAGAATGGTTTTAACACGTGCGATAATAAAAACTTAATCAATGGGTCCGCGTCCTTTGTAACAGGCGCCTTTGGGTTAGCTGCGGCGTCTTGGATCGTGAAACAAGTGATCGCAACACCAGCTAAGGAGAAATAATCATGTTTGGCGTAACGTTAATGGCTATGTTTTTTTTGGGAATATTAACTCTAGGCTCAATCATTTTATTCCTTACGTTTCGTCAATGGTTAAGACTGCGAATTGACAAGAAACGTCTAGCTAAAGCTGACCTGGCTGCAAAAGTATAGTAGACTCTTCCTTGAGCGTTCAAACGCGCTCGCGGAGGATTTCGTGCACGTCATTGATCACATCAAACGCAAGATCGATTCTGAATTACCGGAACTTAAAAAGAATGCTGCCCTGGTATATTTGTTGGGAAGATCGGCCAGTTATGCCGCTGAACAATGGACTCTTCCTTGGATCGAATTTGCGGTAAATCGTAAAGAAAAACCCTACAAAAATTTAGAACGCGAAAAGATAACTCTTTCCTACAACAAAGTTTTTGAATTACTTAAACAAGACGCTGAAAACATGGCCGCGGGCGTTTATCCGTACTCGGTTTTAAATTTTGAAAGTCCTTATCAACATTTTAAATCACTTGTGAACGTATTTTCAGACGCCGTTAAGATTTCGAAACGTCGCAGTAATAAAATTGCTCATGAATTTGACGACAAAACAGATAAAGATTTTGAATCGGCACCGGACTACACCAAGCGCAATTACCACTTCCAAACCAATGGCTATTTTTCGCCAGAATCAGCGGAACTGTATGATCACCAAGTCGAAATCCTGTTCGGCGGATCATCCCACGCCATGCGCCGCTTGATCCTGCCTCTGCTGAAGAAACAAATTCAGAACGAAGGCGAAGGTTTGCATTTTCTGGAACTAGGCTGCGGAACGGGCATTCTGACTCGATTTATGAAGCTAACCTTCCCAAAAGCGAAAATAACGGCATCTGACATGAGCTCATCGTATTTAAAGAAAGCTCAGGAAAATTTAGCTGATTTACAAGGCATTAATTTTATCCAAGCCCACGCCGAAGATCTGCCATTCAAGAATGAAACTTTTGACTTGGTGTACTCGTGTTACCTGTATCATGAGCTACCGATGGAGGTCCGTAGACAAACCTTAAATGAAAGCCAGCGCGTCCTCAAACCCTCTGGTCTGTGGGGTTTCGTGGACTCTTTGCAAAATCAAGACGATCAAGATTTAAACTGGGCACTGGATTTATTCCCAAAAGACTTTCACGAACCCTTCTATAAAAATTACACCCAACACCCCATCGAAGGCATGGTAAAAGAACACAACATGCATGTCTTAGAGCGTGCTATAGGATTTTTCTCTAAAGCCGTCCTAGCGAAGAAAAATTACCCAGCCACAGAAAACGCTGAGGCAGATTCGAAAACGTAAACAAAAATAGGCTGCGGCGTGGGAAATAGTCTTTTTGGCTACGCCGATGTCCCCTTGGTCTGCTTTCAATTTCAGCTCGGTCTTCGTTTCGGGATGGCCTATCTTTTTAAAAGACATGAAAAAACGAGTTCCGCAGCCGGCGCGAAGCGCACGGAGAGGACTGTTCGAGCTTTTTTTATGTCTTTTAAAAAGATAGGCCATCCCGAAACGAAGATCCCCGCCCGCCCTTGAACTAAGCAGACCAAGGGGACGTCGGCGTAGCCAAAAAACTCTGGGGATTTTTCAAATTCAAGCGCGATCGAACAAAGAAATTTAGTAGTATCGCCATTGAATCTGTGTTATCCGATCTCCTCTAGAAAATTCGGGGAGTTTACGATGTCTACAATTACTAATTTCATTGATCATCACTATCGTCATTTCAATGCGCGCGCGTTGAAAGATGCCGCTCAAGGTTACAAAACTTTGATCAACAACAACGGTAAAGTTCTATTAACTATGGCTGGCGCGATGAGCTCGGCTGAACTTGGAATTAGCGTTGCTGAAATGATCCGCCAAGGTAAAATCCATGCGATTTCGTGTACGGGTGCAAACCTTGAAGAAGACGTTTTCAACTTAGTAGCTCATGATCATTATGAAGTGATCCCTAACTACCGCGACTTAACTCCACAGGATGAACAAGCTCTGTTAGAGCGTCACTTAAATCGCGTAACTGACACATGCATCCCTGAAGAAGAAGCGATTCGCAGAATCGAAAAAGCTGTTTTAGAAGAGTGGGTAGCTGCTGAAAAAGCAGGTCAACGTTTCTTCCCTCATGAATTCATGTACAAAATTTTATTGTCTGGAAAATTAAAACAGTACTACCAAATCGATCCGAAGGACTCTTGGTTATTAGCTGCGGCTGAAAAAAATCTTCCGATGGTTGTTCCGGGTTGGGAAGATTCAACGGTTGGTAACATCTTTACTGGTCACATCCTAAAAGGCGATTTGAAAAATCCTAACTTAGTTAAAGGTGGTATCGAATACATGATGTCATTCTCTGAATGGTACATGGCGACTGCGACTAAAAATCCTGTTGGTTTCTTCCAAATCGGTGGCGGTATCGCGGGTGACTTCCCTATTTGCGTAGTTCCTATGCTAGCTCAAGATTTACAATACACTGAAGTGCCTCTATGGAGCTATTTTGCACAAATCAGCGATTCTACAACATCTTACGGTTCGTACAGTGGCGCTATCCCTAATGAGAAAATCACATGGGGTAAGCTAGCAGTAGATACTCCAAAGTTTGTCATCGAATCAGACGCTTCGATCGTAGCGCCTTTAATATTCGCTTACGTTCTTGGCCAATAATCTGTCTAAATTATTGAAACCCCTAGGCAATCTAGGGGTTTATTTTTACCCCTGTTTCAATTGAAATATTTCCCCTGAAACAGAAAACCTTTCACGCCTCGTCTTTTTTTAGAAATTCAAAAACAACTGTGCTAGATTCCGTCCATAAAAAAACAGTGGGGATTGTGTCTATGTTATCAATGGGTTTTAAGTCATTAGTATTTGGTTTTCTAGTTATCAGCGCACTGTCGGTTGGCTGCGCTAAAAATGATGACACGGACTCTAAAGAACCATTTCCCGTTTACGATGCCAATAGCCCCCTCGGAAAAGAACTCAGCTATGCCAGCCTAACGTGCGCGAACTCTGAATGCGAATCGAATAAATCTGACTTTGAATCTATCGGCTTGGTAGCGATGGCCAGCGATGGTTACACGTCGACCTATTCATCCTACAAAATGGGTCAATGCACCGGCTTCCTTTACGGATCAAATGATATCGTAGCTTTGAATTCCCATTGTATTACGGACGCTATGTGGAGGAACCGTGCCAAGTGCGGTGAAATACTGGCGATCAAATTTCCAGAAACGCCAGGGCACCCGTCAGAGATTCGTTCATGTACGGAAATCATTTATAAAAGTGACATCAGCAATTACAATGCGTTCAGCATGCAACAAGACTATGCGTTTTTCCGAATTCGTCCCGTGAACCGCGCAGTTTTGCCTTTGGCGATAACGCCGACGGGATCACAGCAAACGATCTCTGTTAGAAAAATTAATCCTCGCCAGTATCAAACGTCAATTGGTGGACAATTAGACTATGCTCGCTGCCAAACTCAAGCTGGTAGTTTGTTAAATACGAATTACAATAGCCAATGGTCAGAAACGGGCTTAGGGGTACGACCAAAGAATTCAAATAGTTCGTGCAAAATTATTCAAGGAAATTCAGGCAGCCCAGTATTGAATGCACGTAACGAAGTGATCGGGTTTGCGCAATCCTATGCCAATAGCGACTTCCTTAAACTTTTCCAATCCGATGCATTCAAAGACGCTCTTCGCAAAGAAACTAAAATTTTGGTCAATTTCAAAACACCGTCGTACTTGCCAGAACATTTCCAATACACGCAAGCACTGTGTGTACGTTCACCAAAAAACATCTCGGATGAAAATACTCTATGCAAATTAAATGCACCGATTGCAAAAACAGATTCAGAGGAAGCAACCTCTGGATTTACGAATGCGGCCTCTATCCCTGAATACGTGCAGAAGTTAAAACAAACAATGGCGCAGCAACAGGCCGCGATTTTTGATTTTGATTTTGCTCGCGATGGCGAGTTTCATAAATACGCGATGGTTCCTAAATGTGTGATACCCGCAAATAAATGGAGTCAATCTAGTCTTGAAAGTACACAAGGGTCAGGCGCAAATCGCAATGTACGTACAGCAAAACGACCAATTTTCATTGAATTGCAAGTGGACATTAATTTGGACGAATTCCTAGTTGAGACATCTAAAGTTCTAAGCCACAAAGCCACCGAAGGCCAATTTGCAATTTCGATTACTAATAACCAAATCAAATCGGTAGACCGTGTAAAACCAGACGGGTTTTATTTTTATCAAGAAAAACTAGAATCC
The DNA here is from genome assembly GCA_002345205.1 of Bdellovibrionaceae bacterium UBA2316. Taxonomy (GTDB): domain Bacteria; phylum Bdellovibrionota; class Bdellovibrionia; order Bdellovibrionales; family Bdellovibrionaceae; genus UBA2316. The sequence continues at coordinate 8,328 of DDVI01000042.1, forward strand.
ATGCCTCTAGTTAATTGGTGCCAGTAAATAGTTTTGAACTGATCGTGTGACCACTCTGCGGACTGGTCACTAAGCCTATGTGGGAAAAACCACTTTGGATAGTGAACTTAATATCTTTATTATTTTCGAAATATTTTTTATATTTCTCTACATCTAAAATTTGATCCGCATCACTGACGAATAAAAATATCTCGGAACACAAATCAGCGCATATCTGAATATCTAGTTTTTCTGGAAGGCACGATTCTATATAAGAAGAATCATAGTCTTCGATTTCAGAACCCCACTTCGACTGCTCGGGAAACTTTAAACGCATATTACCGTCGTCGGTGCGTTTTAGCCAATGATTGAAACGCTTGGATTCGACGTTAAAAGGCTCGGGTAAATATGGTGAAATCAATCCAACTTTTTGAAACGTGTTTTTCGGTTGTGACAATAGCCATTTCAAAACAACGGCTCCACCTAATGAATGCCCTACCAAAATCACATTCTTAATTTGTGAATGACTGCTTTTAAAATTATCGATCAAAAACTGAAGTTCAGTCACGACATCTTGATGAGGCAGCAGTTTAATGGCGCGATCTTGGTTACCCTCGCCATGAAATTTCAAATCAGGCAACAGAACCGTATGCTGAGCCGTTTGCGAAAACTGTAACGCTAGCTGAGTCAAATAGCGCGAGTCCCCGCCCACCCCGTGCACAAGAACCACAACCGTATCGGTAGTGCCATCAATCAAGCGATAATTAATGGGCTCGTTAAATGTGTTTCGCAACGACTTTAGTTTAGGAATTTTTAGAAACGGAATTTTAAAATCTGTGAAACCGATCAAGTCTGTGGGTTTAATGGTCATGCGTCTGATGTTAGTAAATTTACTATGATTTGACTATCTATATTAATTTCGAACGCACTCATATTGCATAAGCTTAAACGATGATCCGTATATTAAATGTCGTAGAGCGATTCGTTGATGTCGTAGAGCGATCAGATATTTTTCTATTGGCCTCGCGTGTCTGCTACATTTTGGCCAGGGATGCTGCGCAGAACGATTTCAAATCACCGATCATATTTTTCGAACCCGTGCCTGGAAAACTTTACTAACAGACACTTGACGAAAACAGACCAAATGGGTACTCCTACGTGTGTTAGGGAGTAGTCGCCTTAGAGTTTAAATCTAAGGAATTGCGTCGACAAGATTCCTCACGGCAAATATTCACAGTGTGAGGAAATATGGAAACACTTATAAACTCGTTTTTTTTAGTATTCGCCAGCGAAATGGGCGACAAGACTCAGTTGTTGGCATTGCTGCTGACGGCACGGTACCGCAAGCCGTGGGTGATATTGCTGGGTGTGTTTATCGCAACAGTCCTGAACCACGCACTGGCCACATGGGCCGGCGGTTGGCTAGCCACGCAAATGGGCCCAACCACATTGAAGTGGTTTTTAGCAGTTGTATTTTTTGCCTTCGCCATCTGGATCCTAATCCCCGACAAAGAAGAAGAGCTAAAAAACGAAGACCGCTGGGGCGCTCTTATAACAACGATCGTGGCGTTCTTCATCGCAGAAATGGGCGATAAAACTCAGCTCGCGACGATCGCACTGGGCGCACGCTATAGCAGCCTGGCACTGGTGACTTTGGGAACAACGCTGGGAATGATGGGATCAAATGCGCTAGCGATTTTCTTGGGCGACAAGATGCTAAAGCGAATTCCGATGAAGTACGTGAGGATGTTCGCAAGCGCGCTGTTTGTGGTGTTCGGAGTTTTGATTTTGGTGAAGGGTTTGGGGTGACTATTTATTCCATTTGATTTGGGTCCACAGATCCTTAAGCCCAGACCGAAATCTTTCTGATTTTAGAATGTAGTAACTGACAACCAAAACAATAGTATAGAAAGTGATAACTACAACTCCTGGGTTAAATATCGTTTCGATAATTAAATATCCTGCTAAGTATAATACCATCGATAAAAGAATCATAGCGAGAATGGTCCATGCTGAATACGCTAGGACCATTCCGATGAACAATAGAAAATGTTGAATAATTTTTTTCATATTTTTATCCATTCTTTCAATAGAAGGGCTAATAAAGCATTTTAAGAGGAATCAAAATCGTCAAATTTAATTCTTCTTAATACTTTCTAAAAAGCGTCCTGTTCGGAAACCGGTTCAACTTGACAATATCAGGAAATCAAAAATTTTGAGAAATTATTTAAATATTTGGTGTTAGAAATCAAACAACATAAGACAAGGCCATCAGGAGACTCAGTCATCCAGGCTTCGCAAATTTTAAAAAACCAACCAATACTACCACCACCAATACTGCTTGTTTGCAATCAAGATGTTTATATAAAACCGCGTGTCTGTTACCGCTAGTTCAAATATTGCAAATGCAACCTCGTTACGCTCTTGAATCAGTTTTATCGCCTCTTCAACGGCTGCCCCCCCCGTGATTGTGCATGATGAAACATTCAATTTCGTAATTCTGCGGTTTCAAAGTCAACGTCACCAAAATGGGTTCCGTTAAAAATACTAAGGCTGAGCAGATTCAGAAGTTTATTTCTAAAATCGAAGAACTTGGCAAAGCCGGAGCCTAGAAACTAAAAAAGGCGATGCACTTCACATCGCCTTCCATTTCATTCTATTTAAATATTCTGATTAACCGTTGCACGACACCACGCTGAATTTAACTTCTTTCTGCGCATCTGATCCTAGTTCTTTGATTTTCTTTTCGCCTTCTTTAACATCCACCGCGCGGTAAACTAATACTGATGAACCTGCTCTTAGACGGATACGGTTAGCGGCTTTTTTACCTACAGACTTAACTGTATTTTTCAAGATATCATCATCTTTACTGCATTCAAACGACGTCAGAAGACCTTTTTCTGTGTTTGAACCTTTAGAGATTAATTCAAACGTTTGTTGTCCCGCTTTTAGTTGTTTCACTTCGATTTCTTTTACTTTAGACACACCATTAGCGTCCAAATAGTCAGATGCTTTAACAGATGATCCGCTATTGCACGACAACATATACGTTTTTGGCTTCACTGTTTTATCGCCTGTGTTCACACTTAGGTCAGCCACGATAGATGAGTTGTTAAACAAAATCATACTCGTTACGGCCGTTAACTTATCTGGGTTAGCCACGCTAGTATCTTTGATTTCACTCGGGTCTTTTAAATCACCACAAATAACTTTTGTTGAAATCATCTCTGAACTATCTGCGGTTACGCGCACATCAGCAATTAATGACGTATCCGCACTTAACATGATGCTCATTTTTGAATTTTCTTTTAGGTCCTTATCATTAACGTTTGGAATCGTTTCGATAACTTCTTGAGCCGTATCGGCACCTGATTCAGCAACATCGGGCGCAGTTTCCACCGGAGTCTGTCCATCTAGTAGAGCTTTCGCGGCTTTATCTTTACACTCTTTTGTCTCTGCATTTTTACCAGAGCAATCCGATTGTGCTTGACCTGCGGTTTTTCCTGCTTGCCCCAGTTTTTTATCTTTTTTTCCGCACGAAACAAGAAAAGCAAATACAGCAATAGACACGAAAAAAGCATATTTCATAAAAAGCTCCTTGAAAGTTGATATTGCGGCTTTCATGCCATTCTGAATCAATCTTATCGCCTGCTGCCACAGCGGTTCAAAATTATACGTCTGACAGGTGTCTAATCTTTTGACAGGGGTCCGAGCCAGTGTATCCTTTATATATGATGGATATGGATCGTCCTCGTAAAATACTAATGATGGTGATGACAAGCTTAACTCTAGGGATTGGCTGTCAACAGAGCAAAACTAACGTTTCTAAAACAGAGCCGATTGAACCTCCTAAAAAGGTTTATCGATTTGATGAATCTAAAGGCTGCTATTCCGAAGGAATTGTGAACGGCTACGTTGCCGATCAATCTAACCCTCTGAAGAGTCACGTCGTAATGGTGCTGTCTCGATTTCAAAAAGATGACTTCAGTTCCGAAGTTCTTTCCACGCTATGCACAGGAACGTTGATTGATTCCAATACTGTACTAACGGCGGCTCACTGTTTTCCTAAAAACACGATTTCGACCCAGATTATTGCATCGATCAATTTGTTTTGCTCGAGTGGCTTTAATAAACGCCTAGTTTATTCAGCCTTTAACGTAAACATTCATCCGCAATATCGTCATAAAAATACCCCTTCGAGCACATCTCCTGATTTTGACATCGCTACGGTGAAGTTTGATGGCATCCTGCCACCTCCGTATGCCCCTTTAAAACTAGCGCCGGTGGATATTCGATCTGAAATGACCAACCCTGCTAGTCAAATGATCATGATTGGTTACGGACGCACACATACAACTGATGACTCTTTACCTGAACTTCGCTATGTAACTAAGAATTGGGACCAATTGATGCTCGTTAAGGACTCTGTCAGCTTGATAGATCGCCTAAATTTAGTGAGCATCAACCAACAGGATTCCCATGGTGGTTGCAGCGGTGATTCCGGCGGGCCGCTTTTGATTGCGGACGCGACCGGTTACAAAGTCGTCGGTGTGGCTTCGTACATTGAAAGCGCTTCAGAATCAAAACTGTGTGAACAAGGACAGATCTTTTATTCGTATGTTCCATCCTATTGGGACTGGATACAAGAGCAGCTTAAATAACGAGTTTTAACTTTGAGTATTGTACAGACGTTAACTAAAAAATTAAATCCGACTGTAATTTTTCTTGGCTTCTTTTTACTGATCGCATTCCTCAACGATGGCTTTATGGGCACCGATGAATACTGGAATGCGATGGTTAAATACCTACCCGCCCAAACATCCACGTACACCGACTTAGTAGATCAAACCGACGTTAAATCCCCGCTTCAAGTGATGCCGATGCATTTTGGCTCACAGATCGCTTTGAAACTGGGTGTGTTTCATCCGTATGATCAATATCGTTTTACGATCTTGTTTATTACGATCTTCAATTTATTGATTTACATTTTATCGTTCCAAATTATCTACTCGACGCGCCTTTGGGATTTTGGCGGCGGCTTTAAGTTACCAGATGGAGTCTCGTCACAAAAATGGCTAGATTTATCGCACAAGGTTTTCATACTGTTATTCACGTTTTACTTTGCGTCTTCGTTTACACTGACGCGCCCAATGTTTGAGTCTTTGGCGGCTCCGTGGATTCTGCTATCGATGGCCTTGTTTTATCGCTATAAAAATGACAACAACGTTTGGGACCTGGTGGCTTCAACGGTTACGGTCAGTATGGCATTCGTAATGCGCCAGCAGGCTGGCATCGGTGCCGTGACGATTCCTTTATTGCTATTGTTAGCGAAAGATTTCAGAGGCGTTGCGGTTAGCTCGGTCGTAGGCTTAGCGTGCTTCATACTAGCTGGCATCCCAGATATTTTCCTGCGTGGTGGATTCCATCACTCGTTAATTTCGGTATTAACATATAACGTTGAACACGGTCATGAATACGGTAACGGATCGATCCTGTTTTACCCGGCGTTACTGATGGGATTATCTTTCTTCCCGTTCCTATGGATCGGCAACACCAGCAAACAGGTAGCAGGACCTGTTTTCAAGAAACTTAACTACGCTTGGGTGTTCATTGCTTTATTCGTTGCACTTCATTCGTACTTCCCGCAAAAGTTCGAACGTTTTATGGTATCGATCGTTCCGTTGTTGATTGTTCTGATGACTCCGTTTTTCACGCGCTTGGTGCTGATGTGGCCGCAAAAGAAATGGCAATTGATCACGATGGCGATTCTCAATTTCCTTATCTTGATCAATGCGAGTTTTTTCCCATCACAGAAAAACATTATCAATGCGGCATTGTTTATCGATAAACACCATGACATCAAAACGGTGTACAACTTGGACAAAACAATCGAGTGGATCCCAGAGAAATTTATTTTCCTAAACCGCGGCTATAGCATCATCGATCTACCATTAGCTGCCGTAAAGGACCAACCAGCCAACAATTGCCAAGCCGCGATTATCGTCAATGATTTTATCTGGCAACAGGAAAAGGAAGCCTTAAAGGACTTCCATATCGTAGACACATTTAATGTTAATTTGATCGAGCGCTTTGCGTACACCTTCAACAAAAAGAACAATATTCGCCGCGCGCCTTTGCATGTGTTATCGAACTGTCAGCAGCTATCCGCAGGAATGTAAGTTCCGCTTAAAAGAAATAATGATACAGAAATTTGGTGGCATGAATATCTTCCGTCGACTCTAGCGTCGGGTTCGACCACTCGATTTCTAGCGCTTGATTTGTCTTGATATTAAAACGCCCGACTACCGAAGCCGAATCCACGGTCTTGAATCGATCAGGAACTTCTTTGATGTATCTAGCAAGCAATTTATAAGATTGCGAAGCTTCAAACAAATAGCCCAATTGATAACCGGCCGCTATGTAGTTTCGTGTGATTTCAAATTGACTACCATAACGATAATGAACGAATGGCAGGAACCACGCCATGTGACGTCCTGAATCCACGGCATAACCTCCGTAGACCTGCAATCCAGAACCTAAGCACGATCGCTGCCCATCACACACCGTCATATTTTTAACGCCGACATCGATGCCCCATGATGGTTTTGGATCGAGTTTACGCAGCGGATTTAATTGCAGAATATTGAAGAACGAAAAACTTTCCAGATTCAAATCATTTTCGAAAAACTGAAATTTGAAATTCCCAAATTCTAATTGTGAACGTGCCGGTAGTCCATGCGAATCATCTAATAATTCATGAAAGGCAAACCGGAAATTTAAAAAACCAACAGCGGTCCCGCGCTTGCCGTTTTTATCAATTAGCATTTTGTTTTCACCAAAGCCTATGCTTACCCGCGACGATGGATGCGAAATATCGGGACGCTCGTCTTCAGGAACAGGAATCGCTACAGGTTCAGAAATGACATCGACGGCTGCACGATCCATCAAAACTTTTTCTTTCATATGGAACCAATGGCCTTCACGTTTTGAAACGCCATTCGGGTCTTTCATATCGATATAATCAATCAAGCCATCTAGGAACAGAGCCTTCCTTTGGATATTTTCAAATTTTAATGTTTTTAAATTATCTTCGGAATAGTTGCCCACGATAAATAGGAAATTATTTTTTTCCTCCGCCGTAAAGCGACTCCATTTATCTTCAAAATGGCGACGCAAAGACGGACGGAATTCCACCTTCTTTACAAAACCAGGAATTTCATACAAGGCTTTTACGGAATCCGATGGGATCACGTACAGAGGTACTTTGCTGGTCAGCTCGATACGCTCGGACGCAGCTTCCATCAGGGTTAACATGTGGTACGAACAATTCTGAGTGAAGAAATAGTAGTCAAAATAATGGGGGCCGACTTCCCATATGTGATACAGCATTTGCTGTAATTCATCATTCGTTAGATCCAGTTCATACGACCATAAGTCACGTGATTCGTAATCGTTATACTCGCGGACTTTGTAATAGTACGGAACACTGGCGTACGTTCCTGCGAAGCCCCCCAGCAAACCATTGATGAAATACAATAGGGGGTTATTCGTCGTCACATTCGCTGCGTAACTGATACCGTAATCTAGCAGTTCTTGTTTGGCGCGGCCTTCTTTGATTTTCTTATTCACACGAAAGAATGTGTGACCAAATGCCGACCCCGGATTATTTGCGTAGTAACTTGAAAACACAAACGAGATGGACTCAGCGTTTAGATTTCTTAGAAATACATCAAAGTAATAACAATTAGGTTGCGGCAACTGCGTCCACGCCGGATGATTTAGCAGTTTGGATTTCAACCACGACAAGCGTGCTGGAAATTTACAAATCGCATGTTCATCTTTTAAATCTGCAGGTGCATAGTACGACCACAAGGTCGCTTGCAATTCTGCATTTAAATTTCTATGACCATTTTCAGAAAGAAAAAACTTAGGATCTTTTACCTGACTGACTAAACGACCAAACGCATTCAATTCATAGTGCATCAGTTTTCGCCATGTGCGCTGCTCTGAAAGTTTGTTCGCGTTTGCCGAATCAACTAAGCTTTGAATGTCTTTAGCTAAATTAGCATCATTGATAGTAACTGTTTTTTTGATAAACTCGGTTTGTGCACGCGAAGTTACACTATAAGACAACACAAGTAGAATAAGCAGAGCTGATTTCATGGATGGAGCTAATTTACAGAGGCTTCAGAGGATGAATCAAGATAAAAGTGGGTGATAAACTCACCCACTTAAATGATTCGCTAGCGTGCGGCTAGAGAACAAGAACTAGATTTGAGCCAAAGAGCACTCAGAAGCTAATTTAGAATCCTGCTGGATGACTGTGATGATGCTGTCAGTAACTTCGTTTGTTGTGAAGTCGTTAGCAAATACTTGGCGGTAGTTAGCTTTCAAAACGGATCCAAGGTTTTGGCTCGATTGGCAACCAATCACTTCGCTCAAAGCAACGATAGTTTCGCCGTTACCTTTTGCTACATCGCCAGCCAATTGGATTTTATTAATATGGATGTATTTATCCATTTTGTCCGCCACTTGAGATGTCGCTTCATCAACGCAATTAGAAGTACCTAACGTGATACCGATTGTTTGGAAACCAGTACCGTTCGTAGTCGCTACTAAAACTTGTGAACTGCGTTTATCCATAATCAATGTACCTAAACCACAACCCGCCATTCCGTAGGGACGAGAATAGGCAGCTGATTTATGAGCCGCATGCGATCCAGAGTGCATGGGAGCTTGTTGTTGTTGAGCCGGAGCTGCTTTGGGAGCTGGTTTCATTGGTTTCTTTTGAGCTTGAGCGAAAGATACTGAAACTGCCGTTAATAATAATAAAAGTATTTTCATATTTAAATCCTAAAATATTATGTTAAAGAGTTGCACGATTTTTGAATTTCAGAATTTGATTTAAGGTCATTCATAATCTGAAGAGTTTCGTTTGATTTGAAGATAGTGTTGTAGTTGCGTTTCAAATCTTGAGTTACAGTAGACTTGTCATTGCAATTCCAAAGCGTCATTAAGCCGTCGATCGTTTCGCCATTACCTCGCGCTACGTCTTCTTTTAATGCTACTTTATTGTTTTCGATGTAACGGATGCTGACTTCTGAACGAGACTCTTCAAAGCAGTTTGAAGTTCCAGACGTGATCGCTGACGTTTGTGGCGATACGATGTTATTGATAGTAGCAGCCAAAATTTGAATTTTTCCAGGTTGATCCTGGAAAACTAAAGCGCCCAATCCGCAACCGGCCATTCCATAATTAGCAGCCATCGATTGAACCGATACTAGGGCTACTAATACAACTAGTTTTTTTAACACATTTCCTCCTATAGTTTGAAACGTAAGTAATATTGAATCGTTTGAACTAGGCAATTTCAAGCTAAATTAAGGTGACATTTAATTTTAATTAAATCTAAGATTTCGAAGTGAGTAAAAAGTTTTGGCTCCTGATCTCATTTGTCCTTTTTTTAAGCAGCTGTTCGTCACTGCTTTACTATCCGTCGCCGCAAGAATTTTATCAAATCAAAGACCTTCCCTACGACATCGAAGAGCTTAACTTTCCTGATAGCTTGGGGAATCAGATCCATGCTTGGTACTTGCATGCAAAAAAACCTAAAGCCAAAATCCTATTCTTCCACGGTAATGCTCAGAATCTTTCGGCTCATTTTGCCATGCTGTCATGGCTGGTTGATCACAACTATGATTTGATGATTTTCGACTATCCTGGCTATGGAAAATCCACTGGAACGCCGACCCCTGAATCGACAACTCGATCTGGTGTCGAAGCATTAAAGAAAATCGAAAGCCTAAATCCTAATTTACCACTATTCGTATACGGCCAAAGTTTGGGCGGCCAAATCATGCAAAAAAGCTTAAATCTGTATGAGAAGAAAAATTACAAAGCCGTCTTCATTGAATCATCTTTTCTGTCGTATCGAAGCGTCGCCCGCAGCGTAGTTAAAAAAAGCTGGATCACCTGGCTCTTTCAGCCCGTGGCGTGGCTTGTGATGAGCGACCATTGGGCCGGCGATCCTGGCCTGATCTCGCCAATCCCTGTTTACGTCATGCACGGCGATCAAGACACCGTCGTTAGCATCGACCAAGGTGAACGAATCTTCAAACAGGCCAAAGAACCAAAACAATGGAAAGTCTTTCAAGGTGGCGCTCACTCAAATTCCTATTTCATAAAAAACGGCGTCTACAGAAAATATCTTTTAGACGCTTTGGAAACTGAATTAAAGAGGTAATGCTTTAAAAAGTAAGGATGCGATTTATGAGTTCGAAAGATATTTTATTAGTTGGATTAACGACCGGTATCTACGGTGCCCTAACGTGGTGGCAGCCGTGCCTAACAACATTTTGCAAGAATACGTCATTTCCCAGCTGGCTCAGTAAAATTGTATATTCGATACCGATTCCATTTGCGGAGAAATTTATTATTGCCTTAGTCCTGATGCTTCCATTGATAGTATTTTCTGAAGGGTTGCAACCAGTGCTTGCGACGGTCCTACTCGCACCACTAATCACCGTCCTCGCCAAATATGCGCCTAAATTTGAACCCACATCCGCATTCGCACTAAGTATTTTATTCGATTTTGCCTTTGTCGCCATCGCATTGATTGCCTCATCATCGCTAATATTAGGTACCTCCTACATTTTTGCCACTCGAGGCGTCTAATGCGCCGAGTGGCAAAAATGTAGGAGGTACCTGTTTTTCCTATTTGCGGATTTCGCGGGCTTTTTTAACTAAGTCGATGAATTCATCTTTGAACGAATCTTTTTTGTCTGCCGTCTTTGTGCAGCCTTCACTGATTTCCAGAATTCGTTTTGAATCAAAATCTTTTAGCTGAGCCGACTGACGCATCCACTGCGAGAAGCCCGCTACCGCTACCGCGAATCGTGTCGAGCAAGAGGACTCCGCTAGAGGTAATACTTTGTTTTTTAAGGCTTGCTCGAAATACTCGCTCGATGAATTCGTCGGTTTTTTATAACGAATCTTCGTCGTTAAAATTTCATCCGTTGAACCGGGAGCTTCCTTTTCTGGCTCAGTCGCAGGTTGATATTTTAACTTGATATCTGACGGAGCTTTGCCTTTCCATTCAATTTCGTAAAGTGCCGTTACACTGTGACCTGCGCCCATTTCACCAGCGTCAACTTTATCGTTCGCAAAATCTTCTTTGTTCAGCATGCGATTTTCATAGCCGACGAGTCTATAGGAATGAACCACTTTAGGGTTAAACTCTATTTGTACTTTTACATCTTTAGCCATCGTGTATAATGTGCCCGCCAATTGGTTGACGAAAACCTTGTCGGCTTCTTTTGAATTATCGATGTAAAAATAGTTACCTTGGCCTTTGTTCGATATTTCTTCCAAACGTGCGTCTTTGTAATTGCCCATTCCAAAACCTAGCACCGTCAAGAACACGCCGCCTTCTGATTTCTCCTTGATGATGTTCAGTAACTCTTCCGGCGATGTTACGCCCACATTGAAATCACCGTCCGAAGCCAAAATCACGCGATTGTTCCCGCCAGAAATATAATTCTTCTGAGCGATCTCGTAGGCTTTACGAATACCACCTTCACCGTTAGTACCGCCACCTGCAGATAGATTTTGGATAGCTGACAAAATTTTATCTTTCTTATCACCGGACACGCTGTCTAGGATTACACCCGAGCTTCCCGCATAAACCACCATCGAAATTCTATCATTTGATCCCAATTGTTCTGACAGAGTTTTTAATGCCGACTTCACCAGAGGTAATTTATTTTCATCTTCCATCGAACCAGATACATCGACTAAGAAAACTAGGTTCGATTTAGGTCGATCTTTCACGTCGATTTCTTTCGCTTTCAAACCGACACGAACAATCGCACGTTCTGAGTTCCACGGAGATTTCGTCGCTTCCATGTGAATCGCAATTGGATGGCCCGATGTCGGTGCCTTGTAGTCGTAGTCGAAATAGTTCACAAACTCTTCCGTACGAATAGAATCTGCGGGCGGAATTTGCTGATAGCTCATCAAATAGCGTCGTGCATTTGTGTACGCGGCCGTGTCCACATCGATCGAAAATGTCGACAACGACTCCTTAGATACCTGAATAAATTCATTCTCTGGTTTTAATTTATACTCTTCATTCGAGTTAACGTTTCCCCCAGGTGCCGGAGCTTCCGGAGCTGGCATCGGCATTCGACCCGGAGGAAGGAAGCCACTTGACGTCGCAGAATCCGTTTTCATTTTCGCCATCGCACCCATTGGTGCTCCTGCGCGACCTTCAGCAACCGTTCCATCGGCGGCGCCACCAAATGATGCTACTGAACCCGCACCTTGAGTCGACACGGCATCCATTTCTGCCCTAGTTTTGTCGTTAAGTTCTGGCATAGCCACTTGATCTTTAACACCCAAACGACTACGGCCAATTTGATTTACAGATTCCGTCTTCGCCATTTCCTTTTGCACTACCGTTTTCTTCGCTATGCCCGCTACGCCCTCGGCCACCGGTCCCTCATCTAGAGTGGTCATCGCCACTTCGACCGCGATGTCTGGACGTCCATCTGTCTTGATCATAACCACCGCGATTAAACTCACGACCGCAAAACTCAACCCAACTGCGAGTACGCGCAGATTAAAAAATGCCGACCACATAGACGGCTTGTTGATTTTCAATTCTGGCACTTTCACTACAAGTTCCGACGCCAATTCTGATTTCAGAATCGACGATACTAATTTAATTTCCTCAATTTCTGCACGCCTCTCAGGATGAGCGTTAAGATAGGTTTCAATTTCGGCTCTTTCGGCTTCAGAGACTTCGTTTAATGCATACGCCGTTAGTTTACTTTTTTCCATTTTGAACTCCTTTCTGATTAAGAGTTAGGACCGTACCTTTGATTTTTTGAACGCTTTCATGGATTAACACACCCACGTAATTGACGTTATGCCCGGTGATCTCGCTAATCTGCTGATAACTGAGTCCGTCTTGAAACTTCAGACGAATGACTTCTTTCTCATTAAAGGAAAGCGAGGCCATCGCGACCCTAAGTTGTTCATTCATTTGATTTTGATAAATTCGATCGTCCATATGATCGCTTTGATCGACTAACAGATCTTCGTCTATTTCGTCCGAAGCTTTCATCTTTTTTCTCCTTCGTATTTCATCAATACATTGGTTACGACAGGTCACATAGAGCCAAGACGTTGCATGCGCAGGATCTTTGTCCGATTCGCTCAAAAGCTTAATAAAACAATCCTGCACGATTTCGCTAGCCTTGGACGCTTCAATGAAACGCACAGCATAGCGAAACAGCTTAGGATAAAATTCTTTATAAAAGCCTTCAAACCATTCCGGCGCCGATTCAAAGCCCATAGACCTCCAGATCTAAATAACCACTCTTAGAATAAATACGAACGAGATAGGAAAATCTTAGTGAACTATTTTGAGAAAGTTAAACGCTTTAAATTTGATTTGGCGTTATTTATTCGTGGGATTGGGTCGAAGCTAGGGTTTTCTTCGGTAGGGGCTCTTACTCTTTTGAAATCCGGCCATCGTGGCCTCGCAGCAGGCGCTTCGCTTAATAAAGCATCCATGTTGCGCCTGAAGTTTCAAAAGAGCAAGAACCCCTACTTAAAAAAATACTAGGTTTGAAAAACCACATTCCAAAAGAAGATTCTATAGAAGGAATAGATTCAATTTTAAAATAGACGAGTGATGCGCTAGATCGTTGTACTCTTTTGAGTTGGTTCCGTTATACTAGTGTTATGGAAAATAATAATTCGTCTGAAGATTTGGTTGAAAGTAAAGATCAGAAATCTATTTACACTCTGCTTGTGTTTTCGTTTCTCATTTTTTTAGTGTGCGTGGGGCGGTTTCCGATTGCAGCGTTGTTTGTGCCGATGATTTTGCTTATTACTTATATGGTTAAAGAAAAGAACAAACAGAAGCGTTGGTCCTATGGGGTTTTACTTTCTATTGTTAATCTGGGGTATGGGATCTATTTTGCAAAAACATATGTGTTAGAAGAAACTCCGTTCTACCAAGGGAAATCCAAATTCGATCCCACGTTTTATTATATAGATTAATTCATCATTCGTTAATTAAAAGATGCGTCGATTTGACATCGCTTTCTCCAAAGGTCGCAGGCACAAGTTTGAAATTCACAAAACGCATGATCGATTCGATACTGTAATTAATAAAATATTTTTGGTTAGGAACTGCGGTTAATTTAATCTCGTCTGCCGTCCATGGATAGAATCCGAAATAACCATTTTTGTACGACACGGTAACTTCGCCCGGTTCGACAGCTTGAACGTAATACCCACCAACTCCAAGTTTCCCTACCACGTCACCATTCATGTATAATTTCGGCCAATCTGGATTCAAAGAATCAATCTGAGTCGGCGTTCTATAAATGTAAACCAAAGCTTTCCCGGAGGACAGAACCGCCGCTTCGTAATCTGTTGTACGCTTGGGATACGCACAGCTCAAGAGAAAAACAAATACGATTAAAATTTTTTTCATACACCGAACGTACATGTCAATGATCAACATTACAAAACTTTTAACTTCGCAGCTTAAAACACGGTGACAGACAGCCTGCATTGCAAAAACCTAGCAGCTGACTTTTTTCTGCGATACATTGCTCGAATGTCACAGCATTCTTTTAAAGTGAAGGTATGGAAGTACAAAGGTAAGGCGGGTTGGTATTTTGCGACTCTGCCAAAAACGCTCTCTAAAAAAATTCGTTCAAGTCATGGCTCATCTGAGGAAGGCTGGGGCCGACTAAAAACAACGGCCACTATCGGGACATCAAATTGGAAGACCGCGATCTGGTACGACACCAAGTCGCAAGCATACTTACTTCCTATAAAAGCGACAATCAGAAAAAAAGAAAAAATTGAGGAAGGTCACACCGTGAAAGTAGATCTTACACTCGAAGCCGCCCACACTACCCGCCACCTTGGAAATTGGTTAGTAAACCAAAGTAGATCGTCTTCAACAAGGCGTATTTCAAAAACCTAGCAGCTGACCAACAGCGCACTTTACGCGCTGGGTGGCAGAAATGTAGGAGGTACCATTTTAATATAAGCTATTGCTTTGCAAACCCTGGGCATGTGTAGGTCCAAGCACTGTTATCTCCATAGCATTTTTTAGAGTTACAAATTGTGTCAAATGTTAAAGAATCGTAGCCAACTTGATGGATGCCAAGTGAAGCAAAATCTACTTTTTCTTCCCAACTGCCGCCAGTAGAGTCTTTCTTTTTTAAGTTATCGCGCACACAAAGTTTAATATCGGGTTCAGACTTAAGTATTTTTTCAATTTTGGTTATTTGTTCCATGCAGGACTCTTTGTCCATATTGATCGAATGAGCAATTTCAAAAACTTGGTTGTTATCACTCAGTACAAATATCAAAAATTGATGTCTCCATTTATTTTCTGCCTCGGCATCAAGGAAAAGACATTCCTGTTTTACTCTATTGGACGCTACTTCGATAGTGTGAAGCTCTTGGTTCTCAATATGAAAAGTTTTAATATGAAATTTTTTAGTCGATTGGCATGCAAATGCAAAAATGCAGAAAAACGCTAAAAGAATTTTATTTCTTAAGCTCAGCATAGTGCCTCCTGTATTTCTTTAGCGCCTTATCTTTGTATTTAGTTGAGCTTTTTAAAAGCCCCTTATAATCGAGGACAATCTCTTCATGCGTAGGTGCCCGGCCAAGCTTACTCTTTGCCGTTTCCTGTTTTCGATATAGCCATCGGATAGCAATTGGTACTGCTATCCTTGGTTCTTTTAAATCTTTTTGTCGAATATTTTTAAAAATAAATTCTTTAGCCTCTCCAGAGGGATCTTGAAGTATTTTTAAAGTCTGTTTTGTAATTTGAGTTATGCCAAAAGCAATTTTATTCTCTTTTGGATCATGACGAAATCCAGACTCACTAGCAATTAAGGCTTTTATTAAGTCTGGCTCTAGCGGTGGGTTGATCACCAATTTTTTATTAAAATAATCAACCCAAACTGCAATCAATTCATCATAGTCATCACTATTTTTATATTCTTTTAAAAGCTTCTTAGAACTTGGATAAGCAAGGCCTTTGCGATCATATTTTTTAAATAAATCTATAATTTCATCGTTATTTAGATCTGTTCCGGGTAGTCTACGAATATGACGATCTCTAACAGTTTTACCTGTATGATTTTTTTTGCTCTTAGGTACGGTCAGAATATGATCACGCACTGTCGTTGTTTTGACAGTTTTTTTATCACCAGTAATTTTGATATTTACCATTAAGCTCCAATTGCAGAAACTTTCGTATGCTTTTGTTCGGCTTGCCAAAGATCGAAGCTAGATTGCAGATTAAGCCAAAACTCAGGTGTGGTTTTTAAAGCATCAGCAAAAGCTAAGGCTGTTTCAGCAGTTATGCCGCGCTTTTTATTTACGATCTCGTTTATTTTTCCTGGCTTCCATTTCAAATGATGAGCTAAGTCTGATTGGGTAAGACCCATGTCATCTAGAAACATACGCTGTAAGATTTCTCCAGGGTGCCTTGGAGCTCTTTTTTTGGGTCTCATCTATAAACTCCTCAAGTGATAATCTGTGATTTCGACATCAATTGCATTTTGACCATCCCACTTAAAAATAATTCGCAATTGACTATTTATGCTTACACTCCAAAAGTCTTTAAGATTGCCTCTGAGCATAAGTAAGCGATTACTTGGGGGTACTTTTAAGTCATCAACTCTAGCAATAGCATTGATTGCATCTAAAAGGTCCCGCGCTCGTTCGTGAATTTCATTGAGAACTTTCCGTGCCGATCTAGAGTTTTCGCCATCGAATATATTGTGGGTTGTCTTACCCTTGATGTTCTTAATCACTATTCTATTATACCATATATCGGCATAATTTAAACAAGCAAAAAATATAATATATTTTAGCTAAATAGCTTTTTGATTTTAAATAGTTAGAAAAATTGGCCGGGGTGGACGGGACTCTGACCTGCAGCCTGTTGGGAAGGTGGCCCCGCATAATCAGATGCATACCAAAAAGTCAGCAGCTGACCAAGAAAAAGGCCGAAGAGATTATCTTTACGGCCTTTTTCTTTTTTAAACTTTAATTTTACTTATTCCAAGATTGGATTTAATACGCCAGGAAATTCTTGATTAAGGTACATATCGCCCTCATTTTTTAGGCTTCGAACTTCTTTGACTAATTCGTTCACTGGGAATTTATCAAAGCGAACTTCCATTCCACGTTCTGTTAATAGATGCTTAAACACCGAGTAGCCAACTGGACCGCGGAAGTACATTCTAAGTGGCGCTTCTGAGCTTGCCAGTGTATCAGTTAATGGCGAGTTCGCGATCCCTGTGGTAGAGTTTATCAAGACAAACATTTCTCGGCGCTTGCCTTCATATATTTTTGGCGAGCAGATGTAGATACCTTCCGGTAAACCTAACTTAGAAAACTCCTTACTATATTGCTTTTCGAGTTTTTCTTTAAATTCTGAGTTCAAGTTCGATAGCCAACACTTTTTATATTTACCATCGAACTGGAAAATTTTCATTTCAGCATTCGCAGCAAATTTCACCGAAGTACTAATAGAACCCGTTTCCTTTTTTGAATCCGTTAATGACCAAGTGTAAAGATCATGGTTGTATGAAGCCGTACCACCTATTTTGAAACCTAAACTAGGCTTGATGGGTGCCATCTTCAGAATCCAATTAAAAAATTGACCAATAACTGGAATCTTACCCGTAGCAAATCCCAGAATGTCAAAATCTAAACCGGCATTCAGACCCGCGCTCCAACCCGCTTTGAAAGATTTACCACTGCCTTTAGATTGTTCATTTGCGAGTGCGTAGTTCATATTAATCGTCAGGTCCTCGTTTAATGTTATACCCACACGCTCAGGCACCGGGTTTGTAATGCTCTCAACGATTTCTCGCTGACGAATATTAACCATTTCCAATGCTTTAGGCGTACACGGTCGACCACTTAAGCCTTTCGTTAATTGGGCACACAGTGCGAGTTGAGTCGCCATAGACAAATCTTTTTTATCTTTTTCAAGAGCTGCTAACATGTCATCGACGTGATGTATTGAGGGAACACGTCTTGGCCCAATGTTCGTATGAATGGCTTTCTCCACCTCAACAAATCCAGCTGTTTTCTTGAAATATTCAAAATTCGAAATCGATTTTATGCGGTTATTCATATCCGCGATATACTTCTGATTATTTTCATGAATGACTTCTGCGCTCCAAATGCTAGGAACAAATGAAATCGAAGACGCCGCTACCAATGGACCCACCGGGGAAATATAGCTGCCATCACGGAACTGGATGTAACCAGGTAATGATGAAGCTGTCATTAACAAGATCGTTCTGCCCGTCAAAGGCGCTAGATCTTGGAATTTTAAAGTGACATCAGCAACCATCACACCATCAACCATTTCACCAACAAATTCAGACGTCGAAAGAACATCAGCAAGTTGATACGATGTGCCCGCTTTAGGATTCACCGTGTCTCTAAGAACAGCGACGTGGAATTTAACCATTCCGCTAGCGATCGTTTCAAAGATTTGTTTACCGTTGAAGTTTTCACGAATGAACTGAGGATTGATACGGATTCTGTATTTATGAGCCACTTTCAAGTTCAACGTCGACGTGATTTCATAAGCGCTATAATCGTGACCCAAGAATTGCATTTGGATCGCATCTAAACGCATGCGAGTTTCTGGCGCGGCACCTGCATTTTTATTTTTCTGGCTTGCAATCGCTTCCGCCACACGACGTTTATTAACTTCCATCGAAAACGCTGGGCTTGAATGACTTTCATCGGATTGGAATTGAGTCATGGAGTAGGTCACCGCATCTGGAGTCGTTTTTGTTTTCAACGCTTCATCATAACGTAAATCTGTTACAGTGATTGCGTCCTCAGAAGACCAAGGATTAATCGCTAATTCTAATTCTACAGTTCCCGCATGACCACGAACCGCTTGAATTTTACGAACCACTAATAATTCAGCTTCACTGGCTAAAGCATCGTAACGAATTTGTTCATCCCAAATGATGCAACCAAATTTGTCTGTCGTTTTTGTAATTTCATTGTCGCCCGCAAAAACTTTAAATTCTTGGAACTGGATAACGGCTAACAAAGCATTATCTTTCAAGCAGGCTTGAATTTTGAAATCTTTTTGGTTTGGCTTTTGTTGAACGTCTCGAGTAACGATCACTTTACCCCAGGTTTTAACGTCTTTATCTACATAAAACGTAGCGTCTGAATCCGGATCAGATGTTCTCATGTGGTCGTCACGCTTACCGCAACTAACTACAGTACCCAGTGCTAAAGCTAAAGCGAATGTTAATGCGTGTTTAGAAAATGTCATACTTAGCCTCCACAGCTAGGTTGTAGATTTCACGATCAGCAAGGTAAGGATTTGCATCTTTTAAATCCATCTTGATATAAGAGCTTTTCAAAGCGAGTCTTTCTTTTTTCAATTCAAGATCTAGGCCCACGCGATAACCATCGCGGTTTTGATACCGAGCCGTCATTGTCGTATACACTGTTGGAATCACATCGGCATCGTAGTTAAACCGAGCGTATGATGGACGAACAATGTAGTTACCAAACGTCGTCTTTACGTTACCCCCCACCATGCTGCCTTTGTTTTTACCGTCAGATGCTTGGTCATTTTGGATCATCGAAGCAAACACGTACATATCATGCTTACCGACTTCTTGTTTCAAGCTAATCGCAGATTCAGTTCCCATAAATCCATGACGAAAACGGAAGGATTTAGAACTGCCTTCAAACGCGGACAAAGAATTTCCTAAAAAGTAAGAATCCGTCGCTACGTTTGTAGATAGGTTTTCAAATTGATAACGAGTCGCTGCGGCTCGCGCTTCAAAACCAGAACTTGATTTTAATTTACCACTTACCGTTTGTGACAAGAAATATGCTTGAGTGCCGTCATCGTAAACACGTTTAGTTACAGTTCCTGATGAAGGGATCGCTTGGAAAGCATTAACCGTGATGTTTGAATCATCCGCACCAATTTGCCATTCTTCCTGAGCCCCCATGAACGCACCTGGAGTCATGATTGAAGAAATTGGATTGAGCGGCGTTCGGATCGCGCCCGTTTTAACAAAAATATTTTTGTGTACGTTAATTTTCGCGTACGCTTCATTCAAGAAGATTGCATTTGGCGCTTTACCGTCTTCCGTCCAAAAGTTGCTAGCGTTTCCAGTACCAAACTGACCCGCTAGATCTAAACCTAATGTGATATACTCACCATAGCGAGCTGAGAACTCGGGATTGATCACTGTCACCCCTTGATGACTGCGTGAAAAATCGTCTTCTGTTTGACGGCTAAATACCGCGAACAAAAGTTTACCTGTTGGTTTGTACGGTTTTTCTTCTTCGTCTTTAGGTGCTGTCACGTTTGAAGAAACGGACATAGTGGATTGAGTTTGAGCGATTGCGGTCACGCTTGCTGATAAACTCATCATCAGTGCAAGAGCCATAAAACTAGCTCGGCGGTTAAAGTACATTCGTTCCCCCTTGGTCCCTGCAACAACGCAAACTTTCATTGCCTCATCACAAATCGCATGTGCTTTTTTGAAACTAAATTTTTCAAATTTCTTTTCAGAATGAAAAGATGAGATGGTTATACAGAAAAGATTTTAAAAGAGAACGAATATTATTTTATAACTGAAAAAAGTTTTTGGTGGTGCACGAATGTTAAGGTTGCGTTAGGACAAGGGTGTTCGGATCGTAGCAATATTCCGATTTCAGATTCCTTTTGGCCCCATGAACAGTGCCTTCAGAAAAAATAATCGCTTTTTTTCTAGCACTGACGTCATTTTGCCACCGGGCTGAAACGTCACGAAGTCTGAGTTGTAAGATCAAAAGGACTTTATCCTGATCACTCATATTAGGTGTTTGCTTTAATTTCAACGCATAATCATCTAGAACACGCTGCTTAAAACCACCATTTTGCACAACAAAGTCGAACATCAACAGAAAGTGACTCAGTTTGCTTAATTTAAAGGATTTAAAATAACGAAATGCCTGTGTATAGAGCTTCATCGCGTACTTTAATTGCAAACTCACGTAGGGTTTAGACTGGGCCATTTTCGTTAAGTTTTCGTTCCAATCAGATTTGAACGTTTTGCCACCATCAGTGTAGACGGTCTTTAGTGCCCAATTCACTGACGTTTTGTTAGTCGACGCCACGTTCTTGATAAAAACTGTATCCGCTAGAGGATTGATTTCTAACGACTCTTCAGAAACTGGTGCGTCATAGTCTGCATCATACTGTGAAATCACGGATTCATCGTCATAAAACGCCGACGGGAAGCCATCCACATCCGCTACGAATGCTTTAGTCGCTGTTTTGATACCTTGAGCTTTGTTCCATTGGCTAACCATTGATTTAATCGCCTGGAAGTGAGTTTCCGATATATCGAAATTTGCTCCCTGAGCGCGCAGAGTGATCATATCATTTAATACCGGTTGAATAGATCCCATTCCTAAATTTTGCTGAAGCAAGCCGATGCTGAAACCCATTCCATCAAAGTTATTGCTTAAGTTAGCCCAACCACTGCGGCCTTCAAAGCTGCCCGTTATATTCAAGGCTAAACTTAAATGCGCTTGTCCTGCTGGTGTTAAATCCACCGGCCACGTAACGCCTGCAATATCTAATTTCGAACAATACGATGGCGCTGGCCCCACAACGATCGGCGCACTTTGAGTCCCGTCGTCGTCTTCTGGTGGTGGATGAAATTCAGAATCTTCATCTGTTGGCGGAGCCAATTTGGACGTATCCGAATCGCTCGTACCGAGTGTTTGCATAGGATTTTGCGAACAGGAAATACTAACGAACACGCTTAGAATTAAAAATAACGACGCTATTTTTTTGGACATAATTTCACCGCGACCCTGTTCACAAGTTTTCTAACACTTTCATTCACAGACAGGCTGTCGGACGTAACACCGGCTCGCATACATTGTTCCCACGTCGGCTTTTGATCTTGAGCTTCAGCAAATAATTCACCGATTTTATACATTTCATAGTAAAACGAACACAGCGCGGTTTTTTTAACCTCAACGGTTTCGCTTGTGCATTTGGCATCTACGTCATCGACAAATCGTAGCCACTCTTTTACAGTTAGGTCTGAACGATTTGCTAATTTAGCTAACTCTTCTTTTTCGGCGGCCACTAAATCATTTTTGTCTTCAACGGAATTAGCTATTGCGATTTGAAAAAACAAAGCTAACGAAAATAAAATTTTTAAAGCAGTCGACATGAATTCCCCGCGATCCGTTTTACTTCCTTCATTTTTGAAGCCGTATTTTTAAGGTAGACTTCCGTTTTTAAGCGGCTTTTAACTCCAGCCAGGTAGGCTGATGAGGAGCCCATACCTAATGTTCGAATTAACGTTAGTGCACGATTGGCTCCTAAAGGGCCATAACCAACAAGGGTTAGTAAATTTAAAAGCTCTGGGTCCTTGTAGGCATTGGGTGCACGTTTTTTTAACTCTTTGCCAATAATTTGATGTTTTAAAAATGAAAAATAACCAATCGAATAAATCAGATTTCTGGCTAAACCTGTTTCCATTGAAGTCCACTCACAGTTAATATTACGCGGGGAATGATATTTAAATTTTAAATCATTTTCGATCACAGGTTTAAGACCGGCACACTGAGGATTATTCGACGCTAAAATATTATCTAAAATAAAACGTCCCCCACCTTTTACTGTTTTTCCTTTTGTTCGGCTCGGATTTAATACGTTCATTTCCTGTACGGCCCAACCAGTTAACTGTCCGGCCCCAACTCCACCTTTATACGAATATGTGAAGTTAAATCCACTTTCGTTATTCAGTTTAGAATAAAGCACAGTCGGATCGATAGTTTCCGTCACTCCATTTTGCATGGGTAGACCCTGGAAGCACGAGATAACTTTATTAGTAATATAGTGAGTGTAATCTACTGCTGATTCATCGAAACACGGTGTTGATTTTGAACGACCTGAATGTTGAATATAGGTCCAATTTCCTTGTGGAGTCCGTTTGCACTCGATACTGGTTTGGGACACTTTACGTTTCAACGATGCTTGAATACATTCTTTGGGGATCTCACCCACCGCGCCTGGAAGTGCTAGCGGCTTGGTCGCTGTACTACAGTTTCCTCCCGCACAACCTAAACTACCTTGGGTCGGTTTGAATCCAGTGTTCGCACGAAACTCTTTAACCAGATAGGCATCCGAGGTTTCCAAAATACGTTTAAATCTCTGATTATTTGGTGAGCCCTGAAGACATTGATTGCCTTCAGCCACTAGCGAAAGACTGAAAATTAGAATTGGCAAAATCAAACTAGATCGCATCACTCTATTATCGGTTGCGATCACGGACAGTTCTAGTCTAATCGACCAATTTTTTAAAAATCAAGACCCAGACCTAAGGTTAGGTACAATGAACGTAGCTCTGTTCGAACATCCGCATTCTCTAGGCTATAGGCTTTATAACCAAAACCCGCTTCACCGTAGATTTTTTTTGTCCATAAAATTTTCCCATGAAAATTGAGCAACATACTTCCCGTCGTTTTTATTTTTGAATCTAAACTTGCTGGATAATAAATGAAATCCATATCTACCCATTTAGGATAGCGAAACATCGGTAACAAATTGAAAACTGAATCAAATAGTTTCGGCATAGAACGCGCCCAGAAAACACCAGCTCCGGCTATCGGTGTCGTGAACGTTTCATATTTTATCGTTTGATAGGAAAGCAATGCCCCCCATGATTCATCCCAATTCCAAAGTCCGGGCGAAAATCGATATTTCAAAGCCAAACTCTGCGATTCTAACGCAGAGTTCGATCCGTCTTCACCTAATTCGATGTCATTAAATGATTTGAAATAGTTTAGGCCAATACCCAATCGTTGGTATAATAAAGACCCCGGCTTTGAACCAAAATCTTCAAACCATTTATTATAGGTAACTTCACCTAGTGTTATAAATTGCGTTTCCGTCTTTATACCCGTTAACTTCAAGCTGAATTCTTGCGAAAAACCTCGATAGACTTCAAAGTAAGCGCGATTTCGGCTACAATCTTCGGTTTCGTATTCTAGCGTTGCCGTATTGAACTCGCCTTTTTTCGCGAGCGTCGTTATCCACTGAAATTCATTATTAGTATTCGATTTGGCCAGCTCACCGGAAGTAAATTTGACTTTCTTTTTACTTGATCCATAGAGTCTGTACCTGTCCAAGTAGGTCGCATTGCTGGTATTATTTATAAAATAAATTCGGTCTGCAGACTTTGGAACATTCTCTAAGTTCAGGTAGTATTGAAACAGTCCTCCCGCCTGACCTTCTGTTGAGATGCTGGGATTTAAATCTGCTGATGACACTATTAAATAATAAAAATCACGGAAATCACCAATAGTGCTATCGAGCGGGAATAGATTATTTAAGAAAGAAATAGATTGTCTTTCTTTTTTAATAGCGCCAAACGGTAAGTTTCCAGTGCCGAAAAATTTAAACTTTGCGTCTTCTTGAACCACCTCAATAAATTCAATTGCCTTCGGTTGATTGACCATTTCATAAACAACGCCCCCCTTTAGTTCGAAGTAGGCACGTACCGGCATATTAGCCACAGCGACCACACTGTCTTTCAACGATGCCGAAACTGCGAGAACATAATCGCGAAAACATCTTTCCATTTGTTTAAGCAAGGCATAATTTAACCGGTTCTTTTTCATTACGGACCTGGCTTACCACCTCATCGAGATCATCGACTACAAAACGTACCGTTTCCCCCAGCACTATAGGTTTTTCAGAACGCTCAACATGTTCTTTTTCAATTTGTCTAGAAAGCAGTGTTTTGCCTGACCTATTAATTAACTGGATTTCAAATTCTTTAAAAAACCCACAAGGCATTCGAACTTCTAAAAAACTGTTTCCGCTGGTTAAGCTTGTCGAAATTTTTTTAACTTCCTCAAATGAAATAAACCTAAGTGCAAATGTCTGATCATTAATTTTGCCGAGTCGATCAAAAACTAGTTCGCTATTTCTTAGCTCATAGGAAAATCCATAGTCAGCTTTTTTGATCGAATTTTTAAAATCAAATAAAACAGGAAGCGTATACACCTTATCGTCAGTTCGCTTTTTCTGAGCAAAAGCTATGGATATGGTAAGAAAAACCACCAGACTCAAAAGATAAGTTATAATCTGCCTTTTATAATGCTTAAAGTTAAACGTGTCCCTTTCAATCATTTCTAGAATACACTAGAAAGGCAAACCGTTTTAATTTCAAAAGAAGTGTGATTATGAAGATTAAATTTTTATTTCTATTTTTTACGACTACCCTACTTTGTTCGTGCGCCTCATACTTTGTTCGAAAAGAGTGCGAGAGAAAGAATTGGTTCGACTATGGTTACCAAATCGCAATGTCAGGCAAACGACTAAACAGCGACCACTATCTCAACGAGTGCCGTAAGGCCGAAGCTGAAATCCAAGAGGCACAGCTAGACCTTGGTTTTAAATCAGGTATGTCAAACTATTGTAAACCCGAGGTCGTATTAGCCAGTGGCAAGAAAGGTCAGTTTTTCAATTCTGAATTTTGCGATCCCGGCCAAGTTAAACTTTTAACCGCAAAACATAGTGAAGGCGTCCACGCATTTTGTGAACCTAGCAATGGACATTCATTTGGCGCAAGCGGCGGTTCTTACAATCAAATCTGTCCAAAAGAAAAAGAAGAAGCCTTCCTGAAAGAATATCGTAAAGGTAGAAAAAAATATTTAACGGCATCTATAAGTGAAAATAATAATCGCATTCAAAAATTAAACTCTGAAATTAATATGTCAAATTTAAAGAAAGCAAATTTAGAAGGCGAATTAAAAATTATCGAAGCCGTTCAACTTGTACGCCCGACTCCGGCAACGGCCAACCAACCGGATCCAACTGAAGAAAAAAAACGTGATCTTCGAACCAAGATAAATAAATCGGACGCAGAACTGCGAAGTTTAAATATGAATAAGACTAGGCTTCAAGAATCAATCTATTCCATGGAAAAAGAAGTCCTTACTTTAGACTAATAGTAACTGCGGGAACACGATTAAAATTATCTTCGTTTGCCTGGAGAGTTTTCCATGACGATTTTAATTTTTTCCAGAAATAAATCGAAATCAAATGGCTTTTCCATGTACGCAACGGCACCCTGCTTTTGATTCTCTGTCATATGCGCTTTGTTTCCGTTTCCGCTCATGCAAATAAACGGAGTCACGATTCCACTCGTTCTTAAATTACGTAGTAGTTCATCACCTTTCATATTTGGCATCTGCACATCAGACACAATTAAGTCGTATTGATTTGAACTTATCCGATCAAACGCTTGCTTGCCATCACTACAGGTGTCAATTCGTTCGAACATACATTCGAGGTTCGCTTTCAGAGCTTCCAGCAGATCTGTTTCATCATCCACAAGCATGCAAGAGCTATATTTTTTCATAAAACCTCACCGGGTTTTATTTCGACATAAATACAGAGGGACTATAAACAAAAAAGGTTGTTTATTAATCATATTGATACACAGCTAATCATCCCTAGACAAACCAACTATTTAGTCACAGGATTTTCAATATGTCTTATCTATTAGCAGAAACTAGTCATGGAAAAGTATCTTATAGACGTCTCGGAAACGGACCTCGAAAAATTTTATTCTTTCACGGCTTTCCTGGCTCAAGTAAACAAATCGATATCTTTAAAAATGAAGTCGAAAAGCTAGGTTTAGATGTTTTGTGCTTTGATCGCCCCGGATATTATCACACCGAAATTAAAACGAGTGATACATTATCTGTTACTACGGATATAGCAATGGAACTAGTTTCTATGTTAGGATGGACCGATTTTGAAATCGTTACTGTTAGCGGAGGGACACCGTTTGGCATAACTATCGGATTAAAATACCCTATGCACGTGAAAGCAATTCGCGTGATTTGTGGACTTGGTGATTTAAATGTTCCATCTGTTAGAAAAAATTTCTCAGCACTATCGCTATGGGGCCTCAAAATTTTACCGATAGTTCCTTCTTCGTTAATTGTTAAGGCGCTTAAAACTAACCCTACACGACGAAATCCTGTTATGGATTTTTTTATTCCCGCTTCGAAGCCTGATTTAGAGATTGCACGTCACAAAGGCGTCGGTACTTCATTAAGTCAATCGTTACTGGAAGCTTTACAACAAGGATTTTTAGGGCCGAAGCAAGACACTACTGCCTTTATGTCAAATTGGTCAGTAGGTAGTTTGAATTTATCGCCACCCATTCATTTCTGGCATGGCGATCAAGATCATGTCATTTCAAACGGCGTTTCGTCGTCGATGGCTTCTTTGTTTCCAGGCGGAAAAATGACTTTAGTTAAAAACCAGGGGCATGTTAGTCTGCCAGTGACTTCGATCGGCCAGATCCTGAACTTTGATTTTTCAAAGTCGACCTGATCTTTTCAAAATACTTTCTAAACTCAGTCCCCAGCGGCATAAACCGTTCTAACTTGTTTTGGGCGGTCGCTAAATCAAGCGAATTTGCTTCCTGCCATAAATCTTCATATATATGTTGAGTCGCACCGACAGCAAGTGAGGGAAAAGCCCCATCCTCAACTTCACCAAATCCCACAATCAAAAATCTAGAAAATAATTCCTTCATCCCTCGGTTATAACTGCTTTCGTTGTCTTTACCCTGCAAGCCAGTAAGTTTTTTTAGATCACGTGTCGATAGAGGAGAGTCGCTCTCTAGCTCACTCAAAAGAGCTTTGCCCTGAACCGATAGTTTAAATGTTAAAGGAGCTTCATTTTTTAAAATGGCGATTAATGCCACAAATAAATCTCTAGAAAAAAATGTAGCTCGCCCCGAATGCCATTTGGAATATACCACGTCTTTGCACGTTGAAAGCTCTTTCATCAACTGCCACATCTTAAAGACTTTCTGATCTCCGTTATCGTCCCACTCCCATTTCAACTTTGTCTTAGGGTAAAACTCTGACCAAATTGATTTAGGAGTCGGTTTATTATTATTCGGAAATATCAGGAGCACGCCATTTTTATTGATCGCCTTAATGGCATCGGACATTTTACTCATGCTTAATCCTATATTTAATTATCCACAAGCTTCATCATTTCCATAATACCAGAACGTACAAACATTACACCTATTGCAGCCATCAATAAAGAGAACACTTTGTTAAAGGCATCGCTGGCGTCTTCACCTAACCATTTTAGAATAATATTACCTCGCGAGAACAAAACCCAAACGATAATGAGATTTAATGTCAAACTAGCTACTATAGTGAACACTCCATATTGATCAGAACCTACCATTAACGTGGTCAACGCTGCGGGGCCCATCATCAATGGAATAGCGATCGGCACTAAACCCACTTTTGTGGGGGTCGGCGCGCCTTGATGGCTAGCCGTAACTAACAAATCTCGAATGGCGAAAATTAAAAGTAACAATCCTCCAGCGACCTTGAAATCGCTTTCTGTGATCCCTAAAAATGAAAATATAGTTTTACCTGCTACGATAAATACGATTCCGATAACAAAAGCCGATAACGTGGCTCGATGGATCAATCGCGTTCGGTCATCTTCGGATAGGGATTTCGTTAAACCCACTAAAAACGGTAACGCACCGACAACATCAATGGCGACGAACAACGCAATAAATGATTTTAAAAAACCTTCCATATCTGCACCACCCCAAAGCAAATTTAACATCGCTGTTTTCGCTAGTCATCCTTTGTTCGTTCCGAATGTTGGTACCAGTCAAAATATAAAAATTAGTTTTGTTCGTTAGGACAATTATGTCTACTATGGTTCAATAATGGATTTTTCGTGTTAGCAAAAAAGTTCCTCTTAGTTTTAATATTAGTTTCATCATATACCATGGCCAAGCCGCTGGGAGGGATTCCCGTCATTGAGCAAGGGGAAACACGACTGGAAATCGAAATGCTTTCAGATTTATGGACCTCTCCGTACCATCGTAAAGATACGCCTCAAAGAATTACTCAGATCGCTTTAAAAATTCCAATTCTTAATACGGACTCTAGAAAGATGTCTTTCTCTGTAGATGGAGAAAATCGTAGTCATGGTATTCCAGATTTAACTATTGGTGATAATCAAGTGCGTGTGGGTCCTCAGCTAAAAAATGAAACAATTGGGTTTGGATATGGTAAAGTATTAACCCGGCCGAAAGTATTTG
>DDVI01000069.1 GCA_002345205.1 Bdellovibrionaceae bacterium UBA2316
TATGCTGCGGCCTGATTAATATATGTAAAATCTACTCGAGAAATATCAAACCCCACAACTCTTTAAAGTCATAGGTCGGGGTACGTTCTAGAACTGAGCTTTTAATAAACCACTCAGCTCGTCTAACTTCGGTTCTTGCGACATAGAGCCTTGAGCAAAATCTGGTCGACCGCCCCCCTTGCCTCCGTATTTCTGAGCAAGAAATTTAACAACATCGCCCGCTTTAACTTGACCAACTACTTCTTTACTAACCGATACGATCATTGGGTATGAGTTTTCCTCTTTACCAATGACAACTACGATACCGCTTTGAAGTTTATTTTTAATTTTGTCCGCAATTTCTGATAAAGCTTCCCTATCATCGATCGCTATCATTTGCGCAACAAATGGAATATTTTTTCCTGTTTTCTGTGCCGCCGAAACGGCGCCATCAATATCAACTTGGCTTGATTTCAATTTACGAATTTGTTTTTCCAAATCTTTGATTTCATTTTTCTTCGCTTCAATCCAATTTGGTAATTCAAATTGGGTACTTGCTAGGTAGGAATCCCATTTTTCAAATACTGACGCCGAGGCTTTCGCCATCTGCGCTTCTTTTTGAATTTTGTTTAAGTATTCTAGCGCAGTTTTATTTGTTAAAGCTTCGATACGTCGTACGCCACTGCTAACACCCGTTTCCGAAACTATCTTAAAT
This sequence comes from Bdellovibrionaceae bacterium UBA2316, assembly GCA_002345205.1. Classification (GTDB taxonomy): domain Bacteria; phylum Bdellovibrionota; class Bdellovibrionia; order Bdellovibrionales; family Bdellovibrionaceae; genus UBA2316. Next base: position 695 of record DDVI01000069.1, read on the forward strand.
AGACGAATTTCTGCTGTGTTATGAACGTGAGTTCCTCCACACAATTCCGTAGAGAAATCACCCATTTTTAGAACGCGCACTTCATCACCGTATTTTTCACCAAACAATGCCAGGGCTCCAAAATCCAAAGCTTTCTTGTAACTCATATTATGAGTCGAAACGGCCTCACCACGGTAAATTTGTTCATTCACCATGTCTTCGATTTTTGTGATTTCTTCGGGAGTTAATGGACGGTTAAATGTGAAATCAAAACGTAATTTCTGCGCGTCTACTAATGAACCTGCCTGAGTTACACTTTCACCCAATGTTTTTCTAAGAGCTGCATGCATCAAATGAGTCGCCGAATGATTTGATGCCGTCAGCTTACGAGCTTTATCATCAACATTGGCCTTCAGAGTTGTCCCCATCGTGACGGTTCCTTGTTCGATTTGCACTTCGTGCATGAACATATCATTCATTTTTGTAGTATTTGTTACTGTAACTTTGATACCACTACCAACCAACGCCCCTTGATCGCCTGCTTGACCGCCACCTTCAGCATAGAATGGCGTTTGATTTGTAATTAAGAAACCCGATTCACCGGCATTTAATTTATCAACAGCCTGCCGGCCATTCGACAAAGCTACAGTTTTTACATCGTCCGCCAATGTTTCATAGCCTTTGAACACAGTCTTAGCTGATTTTTGGCTGACGTCGTTTGACCACTTGATTAAGTGCGCTTGATCTGAATCTAACGCCTTACCTTTCCAGCTCGCTTTTGATTTTGATTTCGCTTCATTTAAATGAGTTTCAAATTCAGCTTCATTCACTTCGACATTTTTTTCATTTGCAATCAAACGAGTTAAATCCACAGGGAAGCCATACGTATCGTACATTTTAAATGTGATTTCACCCGGAAGAACTTTTTGATTTTTAGCTTTTAGATTTTTGATTTCGTTTTCTAGAATCTCGGCACCGGTGTCCAAAGTTTGGATGAAACGAGTTTCTTCATCTTTTACAGATGACAAGATGAATTCACGACGATTTTTTAACTCAGGGTAAACATCACCCATGTGACCAATCAATGAATCGACCATAGGAAGCAATAATGATTTATCTGATAACTTACGTCCGTAACGAATCGCGCGTCTCATGATACGACGTAATACGTAGCCACGACCTTCATTACCTGGCAACGCACCGTCAGCAATTAGGAAACCCGTCGTACGGCAATGATCGGCAAGTACGCGGAAAGCGGCTGCACGTTCTGCTAGTTCAATATTCGCTGCTAATTTATCGCGATCATTAATGTATTCAACACCGCTCACTTTCATGGCTGTTTGAATCATTGGTGCAAATAAATCTGTGTCATAGTTATTCAGCTGATTTTGCACAACAGCCACTACACGCTCTAACCCCGACCCCGTATCCACCGATGGTTTTGGAAGCGGTTCTAAAACACCCGGAGATTTTTCAAAAAACTGCATGAATACAAGATTCCAAATTTCAACGATACGGTCTTCACCACTCGCGATACTTTTGTAGGGATCTTTTTCTTTGCCAAATTGTTCACCACGGTCATAGAAAATTTCAGAACATGGGCCGCACGGACCAGTATCCCCCATTCTCCAGAAGTTATCTTTTTCACCAAAACGAAAAATGCGATCTTTAGGGATGCCTTCTTGTTTGTGCCAGATATCCGCAGCTTCGTCGTCTGTCTCAAATGCAGTTACGTACAGGCGATTTTTATCTAAACCTAAATCTTTAGTTAAATACTCCCATGCAAAATGAATCGCATCTTTCTTGAAGTAATCACCGAACGAGAAATTACCAAGCATTTCAAAAAATGTGTGGTGACGTGCTGTGAAACCCACATTATCCAAATCGTTATGTTTACCACCTGCACGTACACATTTCTGCGATGTTACGGCACGCGAATAGGAACGCTTTTCTAAACCCAAAAATGCATTCTTGAATTGGTTCATACCGGCGTTTGTGAAAAGCAATGTTGGATCATCCTCAGGAATCAACGACGAGCTAGCCACTGCGGTGTGGTTTTGTTTTTTAAAATAATCGATAAAAGACTGTCTAACTTGATGACTGTTCACTGATGACTCCCTTAAGGGCTTTTGCAACGACGGCTGACCCAAACCCTCTTGAGATTAAAAAACGACTCAGTTTTAATTTCAAGTTTGAATCGATCGTACGGTTAAGTATTTTTCTGCGTAAGAGTTTAATGGCCTTTTCTAACTCCCGTTCTTCGTCCTCGGACTGGGGCGGAAGGCCTTTTTGGGATAAATACCCATTAATATAACGGATGCCTTTGTTTTTATTGTGGAAAGAACGGGCAACTGATTCAGATAATTGTTCTTTAGGTTTAAGCCATTTGTTTTCGATCGCCCATGTAACACCTATTTCGATTTCTTCCGGTGTATAACGAGGCTTCTTTTTATCTTGGAAATCTTTGAGTCTACGAAGCTTCATCTTCAGTTCACGTTCTGAATGATCGCGTTTAGCTAGGTAGTACATGATCGAGTGTTTGATGCCCATTAAAGTATTTCTGCCCAGGTGACGGGCAACAGGGCATCGGGGTTTTCCGAAGCCCGTTTATGTTTTTTGTTTAGTAGAAAATTGAGAAATTGAGTGCCATGATTTGGAAGCGAGTGCCTCCGTCTACCACAACCAAACGGCCTTCCGGTGTGTAGGCTACTTTATCCATTAATAAAATGCGTTTTCCAGCGCCTACCATAAAACCGACTTTGGATTCGTTTTTGAATTTGTCGTTGATCACATTCAACATACCTAAGCCGGCTTTAGCGTAGAATGAGTCTTTTAAGTTATTATCAAAATTGTAAACGCCGACACCTAGAATTTCAAAGTAGCTCGATCCGCCTGAGCCACTTTGGTTATAGAAGTGAGCTTCTGCACCCGCTTGGATGTTGCTTCTGATGACTTTAACAACCGACGCCGCAGCTTCGATTACCGTGTTTGTTTCGCCACCCGCTTTGAAGCTAGAAAGACCGCCGCCAGTGTTCATTGTTTGAAGCTCCCAATCAAAATCAGCGTAGTACGATTGCTGAACCGGTGCCGACACGACTTGTGTAGCTGGGCGGCTGGCTTTCTTTTGAGCCACAGCATTGAAACTAAATGCCATTGTGAAAATAGATAAAATATAGACAGCGGACTTCATCATAACTTCTCCTGAAAAAACTTATTTTTAATGGTAAACGATATCATAACTTTGTTGCATAAGCGGTCAATACTTATTTAATCACTTCAAGGCGGGCGTATTTCACCACGAATTTCTTGATGGTGTTATCAGCAAATAAAACACTTACTTTATATAACTCCCCGGAACCTTCCGTATCAAAAACGGACCCCGTCCCAAACGTAGGATGGCGCACCTTCATACCTTTAGAAAAGTTTGGTTTAGATGGCGCATCGTCATCAGGATGCGTTTGAACATCAAAGTCATCATCAAACGATTTCTTCTTACTTTGATAGCCACCACTCGATGCCATAGTAGAACGACCGCCGCCATAGCTTGATCCTTGCGAAGACGACCCATAACGATCAAAAAAATTGTTCGTAACAGAGGTTTTAAATTGCACCAATTCATTTGGAATTTCTTTAAGGAAGCGTGATGGCGGATGGGCCTGATCTTGTCCCCAGATTTTACGAGTTTTCGCATAGGACAGACTCAAACGTTTGCGAGCCCGAGTCATTCCCACATAGGCTAACCGACGCTCTTCCTCCATGTCGTCTTCTGAATCTGATTCGAATCTAAGACTTGGGAAGAGCCCGTCTTCCATTCCCACAATAAACACATAGGGAAACTCAAGGCCTTTAGAAATATGCAGGGTCATTAAAGTCACAGAGTTCACGTCTTGCTTTAATTGATCGGCATCTGAAGCCAGCGACATTTCTTCCAGGAAGGTTTGAAGCGTACCTTCTTCACCGCGCTCTTTTAAAAACTGAGCGATCGCATTATCTAATTCTTCTAAGTTGTCGATACGCGCTTCTGATTCCGTTGTGCCCTCGGCCTTTAAGGCTTTTAAGTATTCTGTTTTTTCCAAAATCAAAGGATACAATTCATCCAACCGGTAGGTTTGGCTTAGTTTACGAATGTCTTCTAATAAATCTAAAAAGCGACGAACCTTGCTCGTCGTTCCAGCATTGAAAATGCGGCCGTCAATGGCTTTCTGAGCGGCGTTTAAGAACGTAATTTTATCTCTATCCACAATTTCATCGATCTTTTCCACAGTGGTTTTTCCAATACCACGAGTTGGAACATTGATAATACGTTTAACGGCAATATCATCCGCTGGATTTAAGCATAATTTTAAATACGAAATAACGTCCTTGATCTCCATGCGATCATAGAAACGAACACCACCAACGATTCGATAGGGAATAGACGCCGATCGTAACTGTTCCTCGATAACACGCGACTGTGAGTTGGTACGATAGAAAATAGCGTAATCATTGTAACTACCTTCGCCTTCATTCATCCAGCTCTGCAACGTCTTAACGACGTAACGGGCCTCATCGTATTCACTGCGTTCTTCGCGAATTTCGATTAGGTCGCCTGGGTTATTGTTCGTAAATAACGTTTTGTTTTTTCTTTGCGTATTGTTCTTGATTACGGCAGTCGCCGCCTGAACGATATTGTTTGTTGAACGGTAGTTTTCTTCTAACTTGATAGTTTTCGCGTCCGTGAAGTCTTTTTCGAAATCCAAGATATTTTGAATATCAGCACCACGCCAGCTGTAGATCGACTGATCTTCGTCACCCACCACGCATACGTTACGATGGAAATGGCCCAGCTGTTTTACCAACAAATATTGAATGTGATTGGTATCTTGATATTCGTCGACCATGATGAATTTGAATTTCTTTTGGTATTCTAAAAGTAAATCCGGATACATGTTAAATAACTCATGCGTTTTCAGCAGAAGATCGTCGAAATCCAACGCATTTGCCATTTTCAACGTCGCTTCGTAGGCCGTATAGACTTCTAACGTTTTTGGATCCATTAAATTGCGATTGCCTTTTTTTACAGCTTCGGGAGTCAAACCCATCATTTTGGCTGAACTGATACGCGCCTGAAACGTTTTTGCCGGATACAATTTATCGTTAATACCCAGCGATTGAACTACTTTTTTAATCGCGGATAACTGATCCGAACTGTCATAAATGGTAAAATATTGTTTATAGTCTAAAAGCGTAATGTGCTGCTTCAAAATCCGAACACAGAAACTATGAAACGTCGAAATCCAAAGATATCCATGAACGGGAATTCCCAATGAAGACAATAATTGAAAAATTCGGCTTTCCATTTCATGAGCCGCTTTGTTCGTAAATGTCATACAAAGCACTTCATCAGGAGCCGCTAAGCCTTGCGCCACTAAGTGCGCCATTCGATGAGTCAACACGCGTGTTTTTCCAGAACCCGCACCCGCTAAGATCAGTAACGGACCTGTTTGATGCAGCACAGCCTCGCGCTGTGGTGGATTCAGTTTATCAGTAAGAATCTGTGTTGGCGTCATCGTGTTTTCCATGCGGTTTAAACCTTTACCCTGAGCTGTATCAAAATACAATTCTAACAATTGTTTTCGTGACTTCTTTTTTACTAATGGGGTTCAATATCTTGGTAGCCAGTCAAGGTTACTTTTCACTCCGGGGGGATGAATGAAAAGTTTTTTATTGATGTTCTGGATCGCGATTGTACTACCTTGGGCCGCAGCTGCTCAACAAACCAGCGTCAATATAACGACGTTCAACCTAAAATGGTTCGGCATCGGCGGAAATCCCAACGCCCCAGTCAAAGAATACCGAATTAAATACGTTAAAGATCTCATTTCCAATTACCTTGCCAAAACCAACATTTTTGTTTTCGAAGAAGTCGTTGTTGTAAAAGACATTCCTTCCATCCTTCCTTTAGGCTGGAGCTGCATTAGCTACCAACATCCACAACCTCAACATCAGAAAGTGGTTCTTTGCGGCGCCCCAGGAGTGAGTCTAAATAAAGTGAGCTATGACAACAACTTCACAATCGAAGAAGCTCAAGCAGGAAATGCAAATCTAAGACCGGCTATGCGTGTGGATGTAGTTGAAACCAAATCCAAGAGAAACTTATTCACGTTGGTAGGTGTTCACTTAAAAGCAATGCCTAATGAAACTATATTACGCGTAGAACAAGCTCTGGCGATTTCAAAAGATTTAGCTCGCATTCCTCAAGGTCGTCCAGTGGTTATGACGGGTGACATGAACACATTCCTAAAATCTGAAACGAAACAGACCGAAGACGACGTTACTTTAATTCTAAAAGCGCTGAATTCGGGAGCCAGAGGTTTTGTACACGTACCCCACAAAGCGAACACCTTCACGTTCCGCAGCCCAGAGTATCGTAATCAGCTAGATCATTTCTATGTTCGCGGCGCGATGCGCGTAACATTTTTGCCCGAGGTGTTCCCAGTATGTAGCGCGACTCAAAATGGAACCGGTTACATGAACTTTGAATTCTACTACAAAAACGTATCGGATCACTGCCCAGTGACCATGCAAATTGTAGTTCAGTAGAACCTTTTGCTTTATTTCATAAAGACGGCGGAGATAATTTCATAGGTGATCAGCAATACAATGATGATCTCTAACAGATGACTCCGCCGCACATTCATCTCGCCCTGTAAAAGATTACTTACCTGAGCCAAGATATTCATTTTTCGAGTCACACTATCTTGCCAATCTTTCAATCGAAATTGCGTAGCGGCGCCTCGATAAATTTTTGCTAAATAGAAATCTCCCACTACTTTAAGTGAGTTCTCAACCTTTTCTAAAAATTCAATGAACTCAATGTAACGTGAACTTGCGTCTTCATATAAGCGATCGTATTTAGACACCCATACCGAGTGACGTTTCTTTTGGATGTCTTCGTAAAGCGCATTTAATTTAGCATCTAGTAAATCGTCATAATAACGCATTTCCATCAACTGCGTGATGCTAAATTCAAGAATGTCAGGAATGTCTCGGGAACCACTCGGTTCAATGACGATGGCCGAATTCCAATCGATAATCGCCAAATCATTCTCTCCATACTGATACATGGCTTCAGCTGAGGCTTCTTTCATATCCTTTGACAGTTTAACTTGATTTTCTGCTAACATGACGGCTGTGAAGTCCGCTTTGCTTTTAAACTCATCGACAGTAAAACCATTTTCAAATTCTTCGATAAAATAAACGATGTAGTCTTCAAATCCTGACCAGTCGGTTGGTTTTTTCAAGGCTGAAGTAATCGTTTTCGTAATCTCGCGGGCTTGCTGTCGAGCCAAGCTGTCTATTTCAGAACCTTCCTCTAACGCCTGAGCAATCTCGACAAGGTCTTTCCATGAAGTACCTGTTGAAATGGGGATTTGGTAAATGATCGATAGCGTACCAAAATCACGCAGCTTCATAATAACGTCGGCCTTAAACGTACGATTCTGGGCCGTAAAAACTTCTTCTCCCAAACCAAACGTGACTGGAGGCTTTTTAAGCTGGATCGCACGGTCAATGTATTTGGGAACTTTAAATCGATCGGGGCCACGATTATCCTGCAGAATCGCTTCCACCTGAGGCATATTGATCTCTTCGGCAATATCGAACAGACGGTATATAAGAATGGAACCTTTTTTTATTTTAATCTGGCTTGAATCCATCGTCAGATTGTAATGAGGTGTTCAAAAGACAGTCAAACCCATAATTTTTACTAACTAGCTGATACCATTATACTTCTGTCTCATAACATTGTTGGTTTTTTAGGCATTAACGGCTATAACAGAGCTTATGAGTCTACGTGCTTTGACCGGTATTTTTTTGCTGCTTTCACTGCTGGGTTGCGGGAAGTCATTTAAGAACGACGCCGATTCTGCATCTGGGACCGTTAAAGTGCAAATTATAGCGCCCGGATCCGTTTCTGAAGATACAGATTCAGCCAATCCCTATGCGTTTCAAATCGTAGATTTATTAGATGTATACGACTTAGTGTCTGCTTCAGGTAAATACGCCCAGTTTTACACGCGCGCATCACGCTCTGAAACTCGATTGAACGGAACTCAGCCTCACGGTCAGTACATGAAAAACAAAGACGGCGTCTTTATTCCGAAAAACTTTCTCACTCAGCAAATCGCGACGCTCTATTATCATTCACAAAACATGTTGCGCTTAGAAACATCGTTAGATTTTGAAACAAAACGTACACTGCCACTGAAAATCGTATTGGATACGCCGGTTCTGAATACGAACCAAAGTGAAAACAACGCCTTTTATGATGGCGAACTCGACGCTATTATTTTCTTGAAATACTCCGAAGAAAATCTTCCGCTATCGTTAAACGGTGGCGTGTTTGCGCATGAATATTTCCACTCGATTTTTGAAAAACTTGTTTTAAAAGCGCTTAAGACAAACCAAATCTTTAGCCTACCTATCACTATTAACAAGCTCATACATAATAAAACACTCCAGCGTGCCAAAAGCACCGACCTTTCAACAAACGCCGATAGAATTAGCAAAAAATTAGCTGCCGGCTCATTGAGTTTAGAAACGGAGAATGTGAAGTGGTACTACACTCTCTTAGTTAAAGGCTTTAACGAAGGCTTGGCCGATTACTGGGGATGGCAGTATGTTCACGATTCGGCGTTTATTGCTCACTCTTTGCCACAGACAATTACAACACGTAAACTAGATTTAAAAACACAGAACATCGATACATTGCAATTGTTATCAGAAACAGAAATGCTGAGTATCGTTTACCAAGTTTCCGATAGCGAAGATGAGAAATTAGATTTGATCAACGCGTTCTCGTATTTGCTAGGTTCTCGAGTCGCTTTATTTTTTAAGTCTTATTCTGAAAAAATCCAGCAAGAGCGCAAATTAAGTGATATTGAAATTAAAAAATTGATGAATCAAGCAGTGATCGACTTTGTAAAAACCCTGGCCAAGAAATTACCACAAGTGACTATGGCTAGTAATCAATCGGAACTAATCAGTACGTATTCGTTAATGTACGATTTCATTTCCTCCCAAGAAATTAAGACTAAAAATGAATGTGAGTTCCTGCGTGCGTTTCTTGAAAACGACTCTAAATGGAGTTCTAAAATTGAATGTGTAGGTACTAAAATCACCGCCAAAGGCGAACAATGAATCACGTCCTTGCCTTTTCACTGATTCTTTTATTTACTCTACCGAGTTTTGCCTTGCGCATATCCTTGTTTCCCATAGCGGTAGAACAGCGCTATACCGAAAATGAAAATCAGGATCTGTATATGCAAAAGATGGACAGCTCGCTAGCCGCCGCTTTTTCATTTTCAAGTTATCAGTTGGGATTAGAAACCGCCAAGTGGTCATATGAATCTAGTGCGCCGTTAATTAGCTACAGAGAAACCTACACAGAATTAAATTCGACTCATCTGTTTCTAATGAGCTCAGCGAATGAATCCTTTCATTTCTATTCTGGCATTGGTGTTGGAATATATGAATCCAAATTAAAAAATAGTTTCAACGGGCTGGTAAACGAAACTAATTCCGGACAAATTCTATTTGCTTCTGGTATTGCGTCGGTTCAATTTATTTATTCTTATTTTCATGCTGCTTTAGATTTTCGCCTGTTGATGGGCAAAGACTATCGCCCACAACCCACTCCAAGTGCCACTTTCAAGATAGGCATTACATTTTAATAATTTCGTGCAATATACGTCCGTCGAATTTTGGACTTGGGATGATTCCTAAAATTGCTGCGACAGTTGGGTGAATATCAACAATATAAGCTTTCGAGTAAAAGATTTGCTTTTTGAAATTCGCACCAACAAATACCAATGGAACCATTTTATCATAGGAATATCCTGAAACATGATCAGCCTTGCGTCCTTTTTCCTCAGGGAAAGAGAATGCTTTAGGCATCATAATGACATCGCCCCATTGGTCTTCGATAAATGAATTTTCGATTTGGCGTTTTAACCGTGGACTCATCAAATTATCTTTTGAATACAGCTCGGGAACAATGACCTCTTCGGCAACCCCTGTGTTTTTGATAATCGCGCGAACTTTTTCCAAGAACGCCTTGCGATCAATTTTTAGCTTATTAACTAATTCCCAGTTCACATTGTAATGCATGGACTGAATAGCCTTAAACCAATCTTTTTTATCCGATACATCATACGCAGAGTTTAGTTCTTTATAGATTTTATCGATAAATTGAATTTCATTTAGAAACTCAGCTTTAATTTTGTTCTTTTTTGAATAATCAACCGATGGCGGAATACCATGATCCCCAGTTAACACAACCAGCACATCTTTCTCCAAGTTAAACTTACTTTTCAAGCCATTAAGAAAACGTGAAAGTTCTTTGTCTTCTTCAAGAATCAGCTTTTTCATTTCATCTGAATTGGGTCCAAACATGTGGCCGGCCATATCGTGAGTTGAAAAACTAACGAATAAAAAATCTGTGCCTTCTGTTTGTCCAAGTTTTTCTCTAGCTATTGTTTCTTGTGCTAAATCAACGGTTCGTTGAACGCCCCATATTTTTTTTAGTAGAGACGTGTCCGATTTTGCCGATTCCAATTTTTTGTTTACGTCAGCAAGCCACTTAGGAGACGGATTGGGATAATAGTTGCTAGACGTCCACCCCCACTTTTTATCGTCAAACCAGAATGCCCCATCGGCTTTGTGACCTCCTAGCATAATGGCCGAGCGATCCTTAAGCGCAATCGCAAAAACTTTACTTTTAGTATCTGAACCCTTGAATTCATCAGAAATAGTGGTGGTCGTTAAGCGTCGCGGAGAAAAGCCAAACTCAGAATCATCGACACAATACTCAACTTTGTTTTTAGATTTCGAATACCAGTCATTGATAGCAATGCCCATATGTACGGGCCACGAACCCGTAGAAATAATGGCATGACCTGGACAGGTCATACTAGATAACACTTCGTATTCAGCAAACGGGTAATAGGAACCATTTTGAGTAAGGTAATTAAACCCACCCAATCTAGTCCCTGATTTTGCGGACATAAACTTTGATTTGTTTAATGTTAAAATGTCTGCTCGCAATTGATCATATACCAAATAAACAACTAGCTTGGGCGCAGATGAGGCCTGAATGGCTGCAAAGGAAATTAAGACGAGCAAAAATGATCTCATGGGATCTCCGTAAAATAAGCCCATAATAAAAAAAAAAGCTGGTAAAAACCAGCTCTCATTTTAACTTTTATGTAAGGATTAGGTTAGTTTTTAATCTTTTGAACTAATGCTGACTCAGTTTTATTTTTTTCTAAATACTTCGCACGCTCGGTATTAGCTTCTTCTTGTGTTCCATACAGACCAAACGAAACACGGTACCATTGCTTATCATTTACTTTAGCTGGGATCACATTAGTTTGATACCCTTGTTCTTTTAATTTAGAAGCACGTTTTTCAGCTTCTTCTTTTGTAGCGTACGACGCGACTTGAACTGTGAATTTACCTAAAGCATATTGGGAAATATCTTTTGGCAAACTTGACGGTAGACGATTTTCAACTTTAGCCACTGTTTTTGCTTCCGGAACTTTACCGTCTAGGAAGGCCTTAGCTGCTTCAAGAGGAGCGTCTTCATGCTTGGTAACTGGTTTGTGTGCTGGCGCTGGTTTTTCAGCTGCGTGATGATCAGTATCGCCATGAGCCGCTTTAGCTGGTTCACGTTTTTCATCTTTCGCGCCATGAGCCGCGGCCTTTGGAGCCGGCACTGCGTGTGAATCTGCATGAACGTCTGCTTCAGTGTCATCCGCTATGAATTCGTCTTTTTTAAGTTTTTCGTCCGCTAGATTTTTGATTTCATCATCTGAAATCATTTGATCTTTTGCTGGCGCTGCGTGGTGATCAGATTCCCCATGCTCGCTTGCTACTGAACGCTTTTCGCCATGTCCGCCTGCCGCTGGTTCTAATTGAGCCAATTTGTGTTGATTATCGCTGTATTTCTTTCCGATGTAGGTTCCGATTGAAAATGACAACAAAGAAATGAAAAATACTAGTACTAGCTTTACGGCAACGTCTGACTTTGCACCCATTTGACTTTTTCCTTATAAATACGAGTTGTATTTAGGATATAGGATTTAGACCTCAGGGGTCAATGCGACCTTAGATGAGTCTCGGCCATTAAATCAACGTTTTTTTGTGATTGAAAACCAGTTATTTTAATTTAATATCGACCGACACAGGCCCCTAGCCTGACGTCAGTGAGGGAATATGGACTTTAATCAGGTACTGCACGCATCCATAAAAGCATGTCGTTTGGGTCGTCAAGTTTTACTAGACTATTTTGGCGAGTTAAAAAATGTGGAAGATAAATTTCACGCAGGACTAGTCAGTGAAGCAGACAAGGAGTCCGAGCGTGTTATTAAAAACTATCTTCTGGATAAATTTCCGGGAACATTCTTTCTAGGCGAAGAAACTTTTTTCGCCAACCAGGAAGACAAATCCTCACAGCTAGGCAAATGGATTTGCGACCCCTTAGATGGCACAACAAACTATGTTCACCAGTTTCCCATATTTTGTATTAGCCTGGCTTTCGAATGGCAGAATCGAATCCAAGTCGGCGTTATCGATGTTCCTATTTTAAATGAAACCTACACGGCTGTTCGCGGCCACGGCGCATTCGTAAACGGCAAGCCAATCCACATAAATAAAAATACCGATTTTAGCAAAAGCCTACTCGCAACCGGATTCTTTCCTGATGATAAACAAGAGCTAGCGGAACAACTTCAATATTTTGGTTCAATTGTGGGTGACTGCCGGGGCGTACGCCGTGCTGGCGCGGCAGCTTATGATCTATGCCAAGTAGCGCGCGGTGTATTTGATGGTTTCTGGGAAAAGAATTTAAGTCCCTGGGATGTCGCTGCTGGACAGATATTAGTAGAAGAAGCTGGCGGAATTGTACGAAGTTACAAAAACGAACCACACACTCCGTATAGTCGTTCTTTGGTAGCGGGCAATGCCGACATCGTTGATGGCATTTTAAAACGATTCCTAAGTGTGAAAAAATAGTAGGTTCTTTTGGCTCTGACGTTTCTGATTCTGTGTTATCTTATCTGGGGATTGCTTCCGGTTTACTGGAAACAACTCCAGCATATTGCACCCCTCGAAGTTCTTTTTCACCGTATTTTATGGTCATTCTTATTTTATGGGCTGACCATGATGATTCTTCATCTGTTTTCCAAAAACAAAATGACGGCTGCCTTTGATTCACTACGGAATAATTCAAAAACGTGGGGAAAATTATTTTTAAGTTCGTTCATGATCACCGGAAATTGGTTTATTTATATTTATGCCGTCAATTCCAATCAGATCTTACAAGCTAGTTTAGCTTATTACATTTCACCACTAATTTCGGTAAGCGTAGGGGCGCTAGTTTATAGAGAAACATTAAGTCTACGTACGCGTTGGGCTCTTGGCTTTTGTACGCTGGGCGTGTTTTTGCTGATGTTTGGACAGTCCATAGTTAATATGGAAACACCGACGGTACCTTGGCTAGCATTTAGCTTGGCCATTTCGTTTTTTATCTATGGATTCGTAAAGAAATCTTTATCTATGCCTGCCATCGCCTCTTCTTTTCTTGAGGGTCTTTTTTTTGCACTACCTGCCGCATATTTTATCTTTTTCAGTCCGAACTCGACCTTACATTCGTACACGAATCATGATTGGGTGATGTTTCTAATTGGAGGAATCGCGACCGGTCTGCCTTTAATTTTCTTTTCCTACGCCGCTCAAAAATTACCGTTTTCTAGTATTGGATTCTTTCAATATTTGTCGCCAACACTGCAATTATTGACTGCTGTCTTTATTTATTCAGAAGACTTCAGTTTACATAAAATCGCAGCTTTTTCTTGCATTTGGCTAGGGGTCGGATTCTATGTATCCCAGCTCATAAAGAGTCAATCAAGTAAAACACTTTAGTAATGACCGTTGGTTACTATTTTTTATATGAGTCAAGTCCAGCACCAGTGAGGTGATCAGCGCCACGGAGAAGGACTGCTTCTGAAGGCGCTACGTTCTATTTTAGCTTACCCTCGTCTGAATCCCCTAAAAGGGCAACTGTTTAGCTTGACGACATATTAGTTACCAAAGAAACGGCAGGCGCCAGGACCGGCGTTTGCTTTTGGTAGAGGCATGAATCTAAAAGGCCTTACCCTACTCGCTTTATCCCTATCGCTGTTAAGTACATCTATAGGTTACGCCGACTGTTCGAATGAAGATATGAGTGCCGAGCTTGGACCGGTTCGTTCGCAAGGTAATATTGGCTGGTGCTATGCGAATACCGCAGCCGATTTAATTTCATATAAATACAGAAAGCAATGGAATGGTATTCAGGCATCTGCGATATTTATCGCCTTAGGTTACAACTATAAACGAAACAGTAGTGAAACTGGTTCGTACATTTTTACTGAAGGTGGTGACATCCGCGCCGCTATCAATTACGCGAATGAACTTGGTTATTCGTGCCCGCGTCCGCTAGACAATGTGTTTGTTTTGGGCGGATTCAATTTAGAGATCAAACAAAAACTTCACATTGCGGAAAAATTAAAAGCACTTTTTGATAAACGTAAACTTTCAAGCGAAGGTTGGAAAGCATGGCGTGATTATCTTTGGGAACTGCAACAGAAACAATCGATAATCTCTAGAATTTCAGAAGAGGCTCTGGAAAGAGCGCTGGCATTAGATCTGAATTTAGCCGTTGTTGAAATCGCTAAAGAAGTCTGTAGTCCCTACAAAGAAATTATGACGATATCAATTCAGAAATCTGATATCGGTCGTTACTTTAATGATGATACCGAGTATTACGATGATGCTCTAAAACAAAGAGTAATGAAAAAGCCCGATCTGATGGAATTGATCGATCGCCAAATCACCGCCAAAAATGTAGTGGGTATTGATTACACTATTAAACTGATTGGTAAAGACCCAAAGGATCCAGGTAGTCATGCGTCGGTAATCGTGGGCCGCGAAATGAGAGCGGGCCAATGTTACTATAAAATCAGAAACTCCTGGGGCCCTGAATGCGGTTTTACAGATGCAACGGGTAAGTTTATACCCCGCTATAACTCCCGGATAGAATGTACCGAAGGTCACGTCTGGGTAAAAGCTGCCGACCTTAAGGCCAATCTGTCTTCTATTGCCTATATAAGGCCCTAAGAACGGGACTAGACTGGGCTAATTAACACGAACGGGATTCTTTAGTTTTCCGTTTCACTATGATACACTGACTTATATTGGGACGGATTCCTGGGAGTAAAATATGAAAATTACGCACAATAAAGTCGGTCAGAATTTAAATATTACTGATAACAAAAAAGCGGAAAAAACAGACAAGCAATCAGAAACTGGTAAACCAGATGCTGTATCTCTTTTTGCTCCCACTGAAGGCGGTGGTGCTTCAAAAGTAGCCGTATCATCTCGCGCTCAGGAAGCTAAAAAAATTAAAGAACTAGCTCTGGCTGCTCCCGATGTCGATCAAGCAAAAGTAGATAAATTTCGCAAACTGATCGAAGACGGAAAATACAAAGTAGACGCTAAAGCCGTTGCCGACAGAATGGTCGACGACGAATTAAACTACATCTAAAAACTAACCAGTAGTAAAGGGAACATCGCATGGATGCGACAGTTGACAGAGCCTTCGAAAAATTAATTATAAACTTAGATGATTTGGTCGGCTTATACCGCCAACTATTAGATCTTGCGCGAAAAGAAAAGCAATATCTTATTGATGCAGACACAGATCGCATCCTTGAAGTGAATTCGCAAAAAGACGCTGTTTTACAGAAAGTAAAGTTAGCGGACACCCTGCGTTTTAAACATGCAAAAGAGTTATGCGTAAAGATCGGTGCTGATTTTGAAAACCCTCGCCTACTGGAAATCGCACAACGATTACATGGCCCAAAGGGCGATCAGCTACATAATTTCCATTCAACACTTGAAATGGTGATTAAGCGTATTATCGAAATTAACAAAGATAACGAAGCGCTAGCTCAAAAAGCTATCAACACGTTAAACGGAACAATGAACAATATTAAAGAAACATTGTCAGGTAAGAAAACCTACGAAAAGAAAGGCACTTACAAAGCCGGCCCAGAAAGCAGCGGCAACTTTGTTTCCAAAGAAGCCTAACGGCTTCAAACGTTAGTTCCAAAAAAACTAACGAACGGCGAAGTTCAGAATGAACGAGCCAGTAACCCTCGATGCCAAAGGCAAGAGGCGACTCACTAAACGGAGCGCTTCTTAAAAGGCCAAGATCGAGGCCGCACAAGGTCCCCGACTGAGGCTTGGCAAGGCCAAGTCGCAGGGAGTGGGACCGCGGAGAACGAAGAGCTTGGCCTTTTAAGAAGCGCGGCTCTCGAAGAAAGGGACAGGATGTCTAAGATTTCGTCCATGATGGACGTTGGTAAAAGATCTCTATCGAACGCTCAGACAGCTCTTCAGACTGTGTCGCACAATATTGCCAATAAAAGTACAGAAGGTTATTCCCGCCAGCGTGTAGACCTAGTGACCAACGAGCCGATCGGTTCAGGTAACTTACGTATTGGTATGGGCGCTAGAGCCAGCCAGGTTTCCCGTGTTAACAATCCTTGGTTAGAAAAACAAATCCAACGGGAACAAATGAATCTTGGCCAGGCGGAAACCAAGGCAGATGCGTTAGGTCGCGTGGAACAAGTGTATAATGAGCAAGGCACTAAAGGTTTGAATCATCAAATGAATGAATTCTTTAACTCATTTCGTGAATTATCGAATACACCAGAAAGCCTAGCATCGCGTACAATGGTACGTGAATCAGCGAGTACCCTTGTGCAGACATTCAAGAACATGAACAAGCAACTAAAAGATGTTCAAACAGATCTAGATGGTCAAATCAAAACGACGACTGAAGAAATCAATCAGATTTCTAAAGAAATCGCATCTTTGAATGAAAAAATTCAGTTGGTTGAAATTCAAAACGTTCCCGCCAATGACGAACGGGACCGTCGTGATCTATTAGTTAAAAAATTAGGCGAAAAAATCGATATTACTTGGGGTGAAGGCAATAACGGCATGTTAACCATCACGGCAGGTAATACCGCTATTCTCGTCTCGGGAACAAGCTCTAACGAAATCAAGGCCGCTCACACTGACGAGCGCGATCGTGTTGAGTTATTCTTCCGCTCGACTGAAAAAGGTAGCTTGTTTAATATCACAAGCCAAATCCGTGGTGGCAAAATCGGTGGCGCTTTAGAAGTTCGCGATGATATTATCGAAAAGCATTTAGATACTATCGATAATTTAGCCTACCGTATGGCAGAAGAAGTTAACTATGCCCATGAATCTGGTTACGATCGCTACGGAAAAACTAATAATTCATTCTTTGATTTACCAAAAGGTGTTAAAGGCGCTTCGGAAACATTAGCTATTAACGAAGCGATTCAGCTAGACGCAGGTAAAGTATCGGTAGCTGCCCGTCCAGATAGCCCTGGGGATAATACAATTGCGAATATCATCGGCGCCCTTCAATACCAAAAAGTAATGGATGAGGGAAATTCCACCTTGGACGACTACTATATTTCTCAAGTTGGTCAAATTGGTACGATTTCCCAGCGCGCAGTGAAAACTTTTGAATCTCAGAAAAATATTTTAGATCAGTTAACTAATATTCGGGAAAGTATCAGCGGCGTTAGTTTAGATGAAGAAGCAACAAAGATGATCGAAATGCAAAAGGCATACGATGCATCGGCCCGCTTGATTAGAACAGCGGACGAAATGTTCGATACAGTTTTAAATTTAAAACGAATGTAATTTAGAGGATTATTAACGTGAGAATCGCGGATAAAATGCAATACAACCAAGTTCAAAAGAACATCAGTAAGAATCGTACTGATATGGCTGATTTGCAAAATCAAGCGGCGACTCAACGTCGGATCAACAAACCTTCAGATGATCCATTGGCCACTACCCGCGTATTAGCCAGCCGTACGGAAGAAAAAACGAATGCTCAGTTTGTTAAAAATATTAATCAAGCAAAGTCATTCCTAGAGTTTTCAGATCAATCTTTAAGTGAATTAACAGAGTTACTGGTTCGGGCAAAAGAGCTAGCGATTAGTCAATCGAACGATGCGTCCGCAAATGCTCAGTCTCGCGCTATGACTGCCAAAGAGATCGAGCAAATTTACAATCAAGCGGTACAAATTGGTAATCGCAAATTAGGTGAACGTTATATTTTCTCGGGATTCAAAACTCAAACAATGCCATTCAATATCAGTGGTGAATACGCCGGTGATGATGGTGATTTGAAAGTCCAAACTCAAAAAGATCAGTTCTTGGCAGTAAACCTGCCCGGAAGCAAAATTTTTATGGGCAAAGGCTTCGAAGTTGATGGCATGATACGTCCTGGACAAATAACTCCGCAGTCGATTGATGACCTAGAAGGAATCAAACAGCGCGAGATGGAATCCAAAGAACTTTATGAAGAGGATCAAGATAGCAAAATCTTGCTTCGTGGACCGGCAAGCGCCGGCTCCCCTAATCAAGTCGGTGACAAAGACCCAACAAATGGTGATACGGGCGTAAATATTTTCCAAGTCATCAAAGGCTTAGAAATATCTCTAAAGACAAACGACAAAGCCGGTATCCAAAGCGCGATGGATTTAATCGATCAGTCCGTATCGCAGGTAGTATTGGGTCGTTCTGAAGTTGGCTCGCGTATCATGGCCATTAATGGATCTCAGGATTCGTTACAAAAAGCGATTGTTGATAATAAAATCGTGGCATCCCAGTTAGAAGACGCCGATGTTTTCAAATTAGTTTCTGATATCAATAAGACAGACGCGGCCTTAAAGGCCACACTTGATACATCAGGTAAGATGATTCAACCCAGCTTGCTTGATTTCTTGCGATAGATGTTAAAAATACTTCACACGATTTATAATTATTTCAGCCATTCCTTTTTTTCAATCGCTGCTCTTAATACTTTAAAGGTTTACTTCTCACCTGTTTCTGAATACAAATCCCCTGTCACGGCGAATTCGCCTAAGGAGATTTTATGAAATTGATTCTATCAATCGCTTTAATAGCTAGTTTTTCATTTGCTCAAGTTTGGGAAAATGAAGACGGTTTTTCTAACCGCCAACCGAAACTATTTTGCTCTAGTAATACTTTAAAGAATACAAACGGAGATTCAGTTCATCAGTTTACGTATTCATATCAATGTGAAGAGGCATTGAAAAAAATCAGCGGCTCTCTATTCTGTGCCGGTAACGAATTAAAAAACACACGCGGAAAAGTAGTGAGTACCTTCACTTATTCTTACCAATGCGAAGAAAGCCTAAAAAAAATCAACGGCCCACTATTCTGCGCAAGCTCTGCCTTAATGAACGTTAATGGTAAAGAAATTCACAAGTATACGTATTCGTATCAGTGCGAGGAATCGTTAAAAGAAATCAAAGGTAATTTATTTTGTGCTGACACAGAGTTAAAGAATATCAAAGGCGCTGTTGTAGAAAAATTCACGTATTCTTATCAGTGTAAAGAGTCTTTAAAAAATATTAAAGGCGAATTATTCTGCGCTAACAACGAACTTAAAAACATCAATGGTAAAGACGTTCACCAATTTACTTATTCTTACCAATGCGAAGAATCTTTGAAAAACATCAAAGGCAAAATTTTCTGCGCTAGTAATGTTTTAAAAAACGTGAATGGCAAAGAAATAGAAAACTTTACTTACAGCCACCAGTGCGAAGAAGCTGTTAAAAACATCAAAGGCCAACTATTCTGTTCAAACGGCAATTTGAAAAACATCTTCGGCGATTTAGTTCATAGCTACACATATTCATATCAGTGCACTGATGCTCTAAGTAAACTTAAAGGTAACTTATTCTGTGCTGGTAACGTTCTTAAAAATGTTCGTGGCAAAGTGATCGAAACCTTCACTTACAGCTATCAGTGCGAAGACAAATTAAAACAAATTAATTAATAATTTAATCAACCCAACTGAACCACTTAAAGGCGACTTTGCCCATGAGATGGTCTTTGGGAAGAAAACCCCAAACGCGGCTATCCGCCGAATTTCCACGATTGTCTCCTAAGACAAACAGTTGATTGGCGGGGACCGTGACTGGACCAAAGGGAGCTAATGGCACGGCCGAGTTCCCTATTTTTTTGGCCGTGTAGTCCTCTGCTTGCCAAACACCGTTAATAAATACGTGCCCAGTGGCATTGACGTACACCTGCTCACCCGGCAGACCAATCACTCGTTTTACATAAAAGGTCGACTCATCGACCGGATATCTAAAAACAACAACATCGCCTCGCTTCACATCTCCGGTATGAAATAGCCACCTTTTAGTGAATGGAATACGAACGCCATATTGAGCCTTATTCACAAAAATCTGATCCCCTGGCTTCAGAGTGGGATTCATGCTTTCGGTCGGAATATGATAAGCCTCGGCCACACCCCAACGAACGGTAAATGCGACCAAAACATAGAGAGACAGTTTTTTCATTTCTTTCGAATCAAACTTCATTTTCCTATTGCTCCTTGTTTAAAAGCAGTTATAAATGAGTACTGCATACTATACTTAATGTATGCTATACTTTACATAAAGTAAAGTATATTTTACTTACTCTAGATCTGGCGGGGCTGATTTGAAAAAAGCTGAGTTAAAAAACAGGGTTAAAGGCTTTCGCGCATTGCAAGGCGATCTGACTCAACAACAGCTGGCAGACAAAGTCGGCTGCTCTCGGCAGACGATTATTTCAATCGAAACCTCAAAGTTTGTTCCGTCCGTTGAACTTGCATTGAAACTTGCAGTGGCTCTCAACGTAAAAATCGAAGATATTTTCTCACTCGAAGAGGATGAAAAATCATGATTACATTGAATTGGATGCAAATCTGTATCATCACATGCACGGCAATTTATTTAGCCATCGAATTTCTAAATAGAAACGAAGTTAAAGACGAACGCCACCAAATGATCGAGCTAAAAACCCAAGCCCTCGTCAGCAAACTCACCGCTGCCGCACTGGTTCTGATTTCGCTAGTTTATATTTTTTACCCGGACACCGAAGGAATCTATTTATTATTTTTCCTAGCCATGACATTCCTCTCAACAGAAATCCTAGCCCGCCAATACTACAAACAAAAACTCTAAGAACAGCCTAAAAACTCTATAACAAAAATTCTTCACCAGCTTGAAAACCGCTCACAGAGCAGATTTTAAGCCAGTTAAGACAATAACAGAACAAGTCCCAAAAAAGAACCACACCAGCCCCAAAACCGAAACGCGCTCACGATTTTGGGCTGAATCGAGGCCGCAGGAGGGAGGCGACTGAGGCTTGGCAGCGCCAAGTCGCAGGGAGTCCGACCGACGAAAACGAAGAGTCAGACCAAAAGCGTGAGCGCCCCGCTTGACTTTGGGACTGAGAAATAATACCTACAGTTCTCGTTAATCTAGCCGATACATCTCACAGCACAGGTTAGTTAGCATTTATAAGGAGTATATATGCTCGTTCTCACACGGAAGTTGGGTGAAAGCATTGCGATCGACGATCACATCAAGATTCGCGTAGTTCAAATCAAAGGCAAACAAGTACGTTTGGGTATCGAAGCACCCAAAGACACAAAAATTCACCGCGAAGAAGTTTACTTAGCTATTCAAGATCAAAACAAAGAATCATCACAAGTTTCGTCTGATAAATCAAAATCTGTGGCTAGCTTACTTAAGCCAAATTCAAAATAACTCGTTTCATTCAGGCTTTGAAACCTTCAAAGCCTTGGCTATAATCACTTTCCAGAATTCCAAATCAAGTTATTGCCCTTTAACAGCTCATAAAACTATAGACTCGTTTACTTTCTAAAACATCGGCGCCAAAAATCGTTGGGTTAGCAGATATTGGAGCGTCGCAAAACGCTTTCGTCAATTCTCTTGAGTTTGCCCGTATTTAAGTCCAGATTTTATATGTGGACTAACCTTTTCTCTAGGCTAGGGAATCTAAAATTTAGGTATTTGGCCCTTTCAAGGTTAAAATTACACTAGAAGGCCTAGAGAAGAATTAGTAAACGCCATTTGGGGGGATAACATGGTAATTCAAACTTCAAGATTCGGTCCGGTGATGTTTGAAGCCGACGACATTCTGAATTTTCCAGAGGGGTTACTGGGATTTTCTGATTTACGTCAATTCGTTTTAGTAGATGATCCTACTGACGAAATTTTTATTTGGTTACAAAGCTGCGATACTCCAGAAATTGCGTTCCCTGTGCTTGAGCCAGAGTTGTTTTCTCACACATACAAAATAAATCTAACTAAGACAGACACTGAGAACTTACGTCTGCAATCAACTGAAAAAACTAAATACCTTTGCATCATCACAATCCCAGATGATCCAACTCAGATGTCGGCAAATATGAAAGCACCGATCATCATCAATCTAGATAAAAAAATCTGCCGTCAGTGCGTCCTACAAGACAATTCACTGGCGATCCGCGAGCCGATCTTCACGAAACTACAACAACGTGTCGTTCAAAATCCGACCATGACAATCAAAGACCAACTACAAGAATCTGACGTCATCGTAAAAATCAAAAAAGACCAAGCCCCCGACAAATCCATCTAAACGCCATAAGGTGCCAGGCCCTAAAAGGCGAAATCAAAACAAAAAGGCTCCCAACGGAGCCTTTTTTATTTTCCCGAAGACGAATAAGGTGCCAGGCCCTAAATTTCCCCCATAAGGGGAAATTTAGGGCCTGGCACCTTATTCGTCTTTAGGAGATTTTTTCGAAGGTGCTTTTTTCTTTGTTTTTGCGGACGTTTGGGACTTCGAAGATTTGGTTGTGGAATGAGATGTAGAAGCCCGGCGGTAGGAATCGTGTGGCATAGAGGGCTTCTGTGACGTTTTGAGTGGCATCAGAATCTTCAAAGCCCATGGGGATCATGGCGCCGGTGAAGACAATCGGAACCTTGGGGTTTTGGATGTGCTTTTGGCAGTATTCGGCCGTGACCGTCATCGTATCGGTTCCATGTAGGACGACAATAGGTTTCTGCCCCTCTGTATTTTCTTTTATGTTCTCGCAAATGATCGCGCGGTCGTTGTCGGTCATGTAGAGCGAGTCCTTGCTCATCAGTGGCTTTACCTCGATCAATGTTCCTGGAAGACGTAATTTCGAAAGGATACGGTTCTTGATACTTGTGCCACGATTTTCTAGTGAGCCATCGAATTCGTTATAAGTCTTTTCAATTGTTCCCCCAGTCGCGAAAACCAGGATTTCATGAGCATCTTTTTGCATAAAACCATCCTGCCTAAGCTTAAGAATAATTGCAATCCCTGACAAGTCGGAGTAGGTTCAGGTCCTCAAAAAACAGCATAAAAAGGGGTCTTACGTGACTACACCAACTACCGAATTTAATCGCGAAGAATATATGAAAAACGAAAAGCGCATCATTAAGAAAGCCGCTGACTGGCAAACAATCAAAAAATACAATGATATCCGTTTAGAAAAAACATCAGATGGTATTGGTAAAATCACAATCAATCGCCCAGAAAGTCGTAATGCATTCCGTCCCCAAACTGTTCTTGAATTACAAGAAGCTTTTCACATCGTTCGTGAAGACTCTTCCATCGGCGTAATCATCCTGTGTGGTGAAGGCCCAATGGCATTCTGTTCTGGCGGCGATCAACGCGTTCGTGGTGATGCCGGTTACGTTGGTTCTGACGGCATCCCCCGTTTAAACATCTTAGACGTACAGAAACAAATTCGTCAGTTACCAAAACCCGTTGTGGCAATGGTGGCCGGGTATGCAATCGGTGGCGGACACGTTCTACACATCGTGTGTGACTTAACAATCGCCGCTGACAACGCTCGCTTTGGTCAAACAGGTCCTAAAGTAGGATCCTTCGATGGTGGCCTTGGTTCAAGCTACCTCGCTCGTATCGTTGGTCAAAAGAAAGCGCGGGAGATCTGGTACCTTTGCCGTCAGTACAATGCCGAACAAGCATTAGAGATGGGTTTAGTAAATCATGTGGTTCAATTGGAAGATTTAGAAATGGAAACTGTAAAATGGTGTCGTGAAATGCTAGCGCATTCTCCAATGGCATTACGCTGCTTGAAAGCCTGCTTGAATGCAGACTGCGATGGCCAAATGGGTCTTCTAGACCTTGCGGGCAACGCTACCCTTCTTTACTACATGAGCGAAGAGGCTCAAGAAGGTCGCGATGCGTATGTTAGAAAAGAAAAACCTGATTTCTCTAAATTCCCACGTTTACCGTAATGACTGCTGCAACAACAACATCTCCAGTTATTAAAAGCAAATTCCAAAGCATTATTTTGGCATTTCGTCCAAAGACACTAACGGCTTCGTTAGTGCCTTGCTTAGCCGCGACTGCCTTAGCGGCGACGAGCACGTCAACTGCCGACATGAAATTTCAATGGTGGATTTTTGTGTACGCATTGATTGCGTCCTTCTTTATCCAAATTGGCACAAACTTAGTGAACGATGCCATGGATTTTAAAAAAGGTGCAGACACTTCAGAACGCATTGGTCCTCAGCGCATCACGCAAGCCGGAGTTTTAACCAGCATGCAAGTGTTAGGCTTAGCGACTTTGTTTTTTATCGGCGCCGTCTTGCTAGGCATACCGTTAGTAAATGAAGGTGGTCAGCCAATTATCATTATCGGAATTCTTTCAGTGATGATGGGTTATGGCTACACAGCAGGACCTTACCCATTGGCGTATCGTGGCCTTGGCGACTTGTTTGTAATTTTGTTTTTTGGCTTAGCTGCTGTAATGGGATTGTTCTTCTTACACACAAAAATGTGGACGATGGATTCATTCCTTTTAGGTTTGCAAATTGGTTTACATGCGACGGTCCTGATCGCAATCAACAATCTTCGTGATATTGATGGCGATGCTAAAGTTAACAAACGTACACTGGCCGTTCGCTTAGGAATCCAAGGGGCAAAAAAAGAAATTTACTTCCTTTGCTTGGCTCCATTTGTTTTACAAATCTATTGGGCTCTGCAAGGCCGCTGGGTAGCCGCCGTATTGCCGTTAATTGCATTGCCACTGGCAATCAAAATTATGAAGAACGTGAAAAACACAGCACCAAGTTCGCAGTACAATCAGTTCCTTGGCCAATCGGCAGGATTGCATTTACTTTTCGGCGTTTTGCTTAGTATAGGATTTATTCTATAATGTGGATCCACAAATATTTGCTCCAACCTGTGGATTCACTTAATTCAAGGAGCAACAAAGAACCTCGCTTGGGGTTCTTTATAAAGAATGTCAATACGCCCTTAAATCAAGACGACCTTATTAAAAAATTTCTAAATTATTCTGACTTTGTTCACTGGCCTGAACTCGGTGATCCGATCCTTGCTGAACTCAAGCCGGCTTTGATGAAAACGGTGGATGCTGATTTTCAGTTTCCTTTTTCGGTGACTGAAAAAGATTTAGTCGCAGTCAAATCCAACGCCTTAGTTTCCCGCTATGATAAAATGCTAGGCCAAGAAATGGAACATCTTCAAGATGGTAAATTCGAAGTGTTGAAGTTTAAAATGGGTCGCAATTTCAAAGACGAATACACAGCGCTGATGAAGCTAAATCTAAAGCCATACTTAGTTCGTATCGATTTTAATAACTCATTAAATTTCAAAGAATCCAAAGAAGCTCTCGATATGCTGAAAAAGATTCCCAATTTGGAGTATGTTGAAGACCCGACAGAATACGGGAACTATCACTGGTCTGAGCTCGAGAAAATTACGCCGATCGCTTTGGACAACTTTACAACGAAGGTAAAAAATCCGAAGCACTTTCAATATCGCATACTAAAACCAATTCGCGGAATTTCGCTACCAGAAATTACTCAGTGGACAATCCAGAAAAAGAAAATCGTAATTACCAACCTGATGGACAACGCGGTCGGTACATGGCGAACCTACATTTACTACTGTGAACTCAAAAAACAGTTTCCCTATCATGTGATTACGCCGGGTTTTCACACGCACGGGTTGTATAGCAACTACGAGCATGCTTCGCTATTGGGATTTAAAGGTTCGGAATGGTCTTATGATCCAGGAAAACTACAAAAACTCTTAAACGTTTTGGAAAAACTGAATTGGTTACGCATCAGCATTCTAGATTCTAAAAATTTAGAACAGACACTAAAAGACGCGGAGGCAGAACAATGATGGTGACATTATTTGATCCTAAGCCTTGGCTCGAGCAAGGCGCAGATATTAGTGCCTTACCTAACACTATATTTGGCTCTGATGAATCATTTCTATTTCTAAATGATCAATTAAGCAGTGACAGAAAAGCAGAGGTTACGGCGCAGGTAAATCAGTTTTTGCAATCGTCGAATGTCGTGACATCACCTTCATTGTTAATTCCGACGTCAGGAACAACGTCACATAATTTAAAGATCGTAGTCCTGAAAAAAGAAAATTTCCTAAATGCCGCAAAGAAAGCCAATGCGTATTTAAAGACGCAAACAACAGATAACTGGC
Organism: Bdellovibrionaceae bacterium UBA2316; assembly: GCA_002345205.1. Classification (GTDB taxonomy): domain Bacteria; phylum Bdellovibrionota; class Bdellovibrionia; order Bdellovibrionales; family Bdellovibrionaceae; genus UBA2316. The sequence continues at coordinate 27,200 of DDVI01000069.1, forward strand.
TAGTGTCACTTCCGCTTCATCATGTTGCCGGCCTATCTATTCTGGCGCGTGCGTTTTTGAATAAAAACAAAACGTACTATTGGAACAAGTGGGATCCAGTGATGTTCATTAAGAATATAAATTCTTGGGACATCAGTTTTTGTTCGTTAGTGCCGACACAAATTTTTGATTTAATTTCACACAATGTACCGGCGCCTCGGAATTTAAAAACAGTGTTAGTGGGCGGCAGTGCTCTGCCCGATTCCCCCTGGCAGCAGATGAAACAGCTAGGATGGCCACTTTTAAAAACGTTTGGAATGACCGAAACTGCGGCGTTTATGAGCACCAGCCAAGGCGACATGTATTATGATCCATTACCGGGTGTTCAGATAAAACTAGATTCAAACGATCGCTTGGTCATCAAGACAGACTCTCTATTTGATGGTTACATTATTGAAAATGGTACTCCCGGAGAGATTCGAACTAGCAATGTCGGCTCCGTGAAAGGGAGCCGTCCTGAGAATTTGCTCCAAGCTCGCTGGCGCTTCGATCCTATTCAGCGCATCGATGGCTTCTGGTCCACAGAAGATAAGGCAACACTAAACGGAAAACAATTCCAAATCTTGGGACGCGATCAAGGAATCATCAAAATTAAAGGCGAGCTAGTCAACACTCAGATTTTAAACCAAAAACTAACGGACGTGGCCGCGCAAATTGAACCTGGCCTGCCTGCCCCCGTAGTGCATTTCGCCCCCAACGCGCGCGATGAGCATGAGCTTTTTGCTATTTTCGCCAAGGGCCAAAATGAAGTTAAATTAAAGACTGTAATTAAACGTTTTAACGAGCTCGTCTTGCCTTATGAGCGAGTCAGTTGGTATATTGTTGTCAGCGAAATCCCTAGAACCGATTTAGGGAAAATCAAAACGAGTTCATTTAACACTGACTCATTTAAGGAGAGCTATTTTGAAAACAGACAAAGTATTCTTTAGTGAGTATGCCATTTTCGTTTGCACAAAATGTCAAAAATCGATCACGGCCCGCACCGCAGATTCGGCACCAGCAACGGATATCGCCGAATCCATCAAGAGTCAGTGGAAAACCGAAATGAACAACATGGGCTTGAAAGGCAAAGTGCGTGTGATGACCAGCAGCTGTCTAGGCGTATGCCCTACCGGTTTCCAAGCTGTTACGCAAATTTCTATGACCAACCCAAACGACAGTTTGAGTTATGTATTTAGCCCGTTTGAAGAAGCGAATCAGGTTCTTGAAACCATTAAAAAGTCGGTCACTAAATAGGTTTTTTTCAATCTCCCATTTACGCAATAAGTTATCGAAAGATTTATCAAATTTTGAATTGCTAGCACCCGGAAATTCAGGAAACATGATGCCTACAACTGGAGGATCTAGTGAAAAAATTTATGATCATTAATTTGATTATGGCAGCAGCATTTATCTTTTCATCATGCACAAAAAAAGAAGACGTCATCCTGATTGGCGAATACGGTTCTTTAACAGGTGATGATGCTACGTTTGGAATTTCAACTAACAAAGGTATCAAAATGGCTTTTGATGAAATCAATGCTAAAGGCGGCATCAAAGGTAAAAAAATCAAACTTGTTACAGAAGACAATCAAGGTAAAAACGAAGAGACAGCTAAAGTTGTAAACCGTTTGATCACGCAAGAAAAAATCGTAGCGTTGATCGGCGAAGTGGCTTCGTCTCGATCATTGATTGCGGCTCCTATTGCGCAAAAAAATGGCATTCCAATGGTATCACCTAGCTCCACGAATCCTGAAGTGACTCAAAAGGGTGATAATATTTTCCGCGTTTGTTTCATTGATCCATTCCAAGGTTTAGTAATGGCAAAATTCGCGATCGAAAATTTAAAAGTTAAAAAAGCCGCTATCTTTAGAAAGAACGGTGATGCCTACAGCGAAGGTTTAGCTAACGTTTTTGCGACTGAGTTCAAAAAAATGGGCGGCGATATCGTTATTGATATTCAATACCAACCCAAAGACATCGACTTCAAAGCTCAGTTAGCAGAAATCAAAGCTAAAAAACCAGACGTTATCTTTGTTCCTGGTTATTACAGCGATGCTGGTAATATTGCAAAACAAGCAAAACAAATAGAACTTAAAGCCACTCTACTTGGTGGAGATGGTTGGGATTCTCCGAAATTGCACGAGATCGGAGGCGAAGCGATCAATGGCCATTACTTTTCAAATCACTACACGACAGAATCAACTGATCCCGTCGTTGTTGAGTTCATCAAAAAATTCAAAGCTCGCTACAACGACGAAGTACCAGATGGTCTAGCAGCACTAGGCTACGATGCCGCTAAAATTGTTGCAGAAGCTATCGAACGTGCTGCCGAATTGAAACCTAGTATGATCCGTGACGAAATCGCCAAGACAAAAGACTTTGTTGGAGTCACTGGAAAGATCTCGATGAACGCTGAACGTAACGCTGTAAAAAGCGCGGTAGTTGTACAAGTCGATGGTGAAAAAAGAAAGTATGTGACAACAATTAATCCGTAAGACAGTATTGTCTTATGGAAGAATTGCTGCAGCATTTGATTAATGGCTTAAGTCTTGGAAGTATCTACGCCCTAATCGCTTTAGGGTACACAATGGTTTACGGTATTCTGCAAATGATTAATTTCGCCCATTCAGAAGTTTATATGATGGGCGCTTTTTTTGCGTACTACTCTGCCAAATTTTTAAACCTCTCATCATCACCGGGGTTCGGATCGCTAGCGATCGTCTTGGTGATCACAATGGTCCTTTGTAGCGTGTTAGGTTTAGCGATAGAAAAATTCGCATACCGCCCTCTACGTAAAGCTCCTAAACTAAACGTTCTAATTACGGCAATCGGTGTGAGTTTGTTTCTGCAATACTTTGCACAGCTTGTATTCGGTGCCGATCCAAAAGTTTTCCCCAATTTAATTGAGGATCAAACATTGTTTTCGATTGCGGGTGCGCCGATTAAATCGTTCGACGTTACCATCCTAGTTGTCAGTTTAGTTTCAATGGGCGTGTTACATTTCTTGGTTTACCACACGAAACTGGGTAAAGCGATGCGAGCCGTGAGCCACAACGCTTCAGTCGCATCTATCCTGGGTGTAAACGTATCGCGAGTAATTGCTTACACATTTATCATCGGCTCTTCCCTTGCGGGTATCGGCGCGATTCTAGTCGGCATTAAGTACCAGAAAATTGAACCGATGATGGGAACAATGATTGGTCTTAAAGCGTTCGTTGCCGCTGTTCTTGGTGGGATCGGAAGCATCGCCGGCGCGGTTACTGGCGGATTGATCCTTGGTGTTTCTGAAATTCTAGTGGTTGTTTACGGATCGTCTCAGTATCGTGATGCCCTAGCCTTCTTAATTTTAATTTTTATTCTTTTAGTTAAACCTGCCGGTATGTTCGGAAAGAACAGAATCGAGAAAGTATAATGAGAGCAATCAAAACTCCTTTAATCGCGGCTTTAGGTATTCTAATTGTAGCATCAGCGATTGGTTTATTAACTAACTCGTACATCCAATTAATCATATTGTTTTTATTTGTGAACTCGATCATGGGCATGAGCCTGAATCTAGTGAATGGTTACACAGGTCAGTTCTCTTTAGGTCACGCCGGGTTCGTTGCCGTTGGCGCTTATGTTACTGCTGCCATCACAACTAAATTTCCAGTACCTGCGGGATTGATAGCGCTTCCTTACTTTATCGCAGTAAGCCTTGGCGCCGGAGTCATTGCGGGTGCCTTTGGGTACTTTGTCGGTCTTCCGTCGTTACGTTTGAAAGGTGACTACTTAGCAATCGTAACACTCGGTTTCGGCGAAATTATCCGCGTAAGTCTGAACAACATGTCATACTTCGGTGGCGCTCTGGGGATTTCATCAATTCCGTCCATGCCTGAAATTGATTTAGGTGGTTACGTAATTTCTACGTTCGCAACGTCTTTAATCTTTGCAATTTTCTGGTCGATCATTTGTTTCTTTGTTATCTGGCGTTTGTTGAAATCCAGTCACGGTCGCTGTTTCCTGAGTGTTCGTGAAGATGAAATCGCCGCTGAAGCCATGGGTATCAATACAACCAAAGCTAAAATCCAAGCCTTTGTTGTTTCTAGTTTCTTTGCTGGTATTGCGGGCGCTTTGTACGCTCACTTTACAAATTATGTAAGCCCCGCTAGCTTCACATTCCTAATGAGTATCGATGCCGTAATCATGGTGGTATTAGGCGGCATGGGCAGCATGACTGGTGTTTTAACTTCTGCGTTTATAATCACGGTGCTACCCGAAATCCTAAGATCTCTAAAAGATTATACGGGTGGTGTCGATTTACGTATGATCATTTATTCTTTAGCACTTATTTTAATTATGATCCTAAGACCACAAGGTCTTTTCGGAGATAAAGAAATCACTACAATCAGGAGGAAGAATGTCAGCTCCTCTACTTGATGTTCGTAATGTTACGATGCAATTCGGTGGACTGAAAGCTGTTGAAGGCTTGTCATTCCAAGTTCAAAAAGGACAGCTGGCTGGCTTAATCGGCCCAAACGGCGCTGGTAAAACGACAGTGTTTAATATGCTAACGGGTGTGTACACACCGACATTGGGCGAAGTAGCGTTTGAGTCTAAGAAAGTCAGCGGTCTTAAACCATACGAGATTTCTAGCCATGGTTTAACTCGCACATTTCAAAATATTCGTTTATTCAAGGACTTGACTGTTTTAGAAAACGTTCTCATCGCAAATCACCAGCACGTAAAATACTCTTGGATGGATGCTTTATTATTAAATGACAGTTTCCAAAAAGAAGAAAAGCAAATCACCGACAAAGCGAAAGAAATTCTACATATTTTCGGTCTTTCAAATAAAATCGATGAACGTTCCGCTAACTTGCCTTATGGTGAACAACGTAAACTAGAAATCGTTCGGGCTCTTATGACGGAGCCGAAAATGATTCTTCTAGATGAGCCAGCTGCGGGTATGAATCACTCAGAAACACATTCTTTAATGGAATTAATTGCTAAAATTCGTAAAGAGTTCAACTTAACAGTTTTGTTAATCGAACATGATATGAAATTAGTTATGGGTATTTGTGAGCAAATTTTTGTTCTTGATCATGGTGTTAAGATTGAAGAAGGCGCTCCAGAGAAAATTAAATCTTCTAAAAAAGTTATCGAAGCTTACTTAGGCGTCGATGCGGATGAGTCACACTAATGCTAAAAGTATCTAATTTAAAAGTTAATTACGGTGCAATTAAAGGTTTGAAAGGCATTTCTTTTCACATCAATAAAGGTGAAATCGTTTCTTTGATCGGATCAAATGGTGCCGGCAAGACAACAACCCTAAGAGCGTTATCTGGGATCGTTGAATCTGAAGGCAACATCGAATTCAAAGGTAATGAGATTTCTAAAATACCCTCTCACCTGCGAGTCACGTTAGGAATTGCACAGTCACCAGAAGGTCGCGGTATTTTTCCTCAAATGACCGTGCAAGAAAACTTAGAATTAGGCGCCTATACACGTAACGATAAAGACCAAATCCAAAAAGACTACAATCGTTGCCTAGAATTATTTCCACGAATTAAAGAGCGCCTATGGCAATTAGCCGGAACATTATCTGGTGGTGAACAACAGATGGTTTCTATATGTAGAGCCATTATGTGCAAGCCAGATTTATTGTTACTTGACGAACCCTCACTTGGTCTAGCTCCGCTTATCGTGAGTCAGATTTTTGAAATTGTGAAACAGTTAAACTCTGAAGGCATGACTATATTGTTGGTTGAACAAAATGCGAAACAATCTTTGATGATTTCCCACCGTGCTTATGTTTTGGAAACAGGACTTATCACGCTTGAAGGTTCGGGCAAAGACTTGTTAAGTAACGATGAAGTCCGCCGTTCATATTTAGGAATATAGAATAAACCCCTACAACTAAGATCGAGTTTATTCACTAAGTAGTTATTTCAATCCCCTAATAAGTATATAATTTAATTCAATTAACGAATCTTTTTATATAGGGGATTGTATGAAACGTAAACCATGGTCGTTGATCGTTTTAGCTCTACTGCATTTCTTTGCGCCAGTCGGAAATATCATCGCGAATTCTATTTTTGCCAACGTGTCGGTCGCAACTTACGTAAGGGCTCTTTTTCACCCAGACGAATTTGTAAGAACATTGATTTTTCTATGTATCCCCATTCTTGGCGGTATCCTAATTTACATTTGCAAGAAATGGAGCTACTACCTGTATTTAGTTTTGATGATCTTCCCTTTCACCTATAGTTATATGTCTTGGCAGTCACAGCCGACGATTGAGCTTGGTATCTACCTTATCGCGTTTTACTTAATTAACTTACTAGTTGTAGGGTATTTTATTCTTCCACAAGTTCGCCAGGTTTACTTTGATCCTCGATTACGTTGGTGGGAAACAAAGCCACGTTATAAAGCCGAATTTGAAACGGAATTTACTTGGGTCGATCAAAAGGGCCGAGGCGAGATCAAAAATTTATCTGAAGGTGGCTTATTCATCGAAACAGATATGAAGTTAAACACAATGGGCCGCATTGAAATCGACTTTAAATACAAAGAAGAAAACTATGCGCTAAAAGGCGAAATCGTTTACACAAAAAGCTCTGGGGGACGCTACGGTTATGGAGTGAGCTTGCTTACTACAGAAAAGGACCTAGAAACGGTAAAACGTTTAATCAAAGCGATGAGTGAGCAAGGTCTGCTGATTACTGGCCGCGCACCGACTCAAGAAGACACGTTCTCTTACTGGGTGAAGCGATTGTTAACTCAACGTAAAGGTTGGGTTCCTGAAACCGACAATTCATCTAAAAAAATTAGCTAAGATTTTTACAAATTAATTATCTATTAAGGCCTCCGAGTTTCGGGGGCTTTTTTTTATGGCATTTTTGATTGTTTAAAGAGATTCACTTGGTCTGAAATTAGCTTTAGATTGTCTTCCATCTGTTCAATATAACTTACATCACGAGGTTTTGGTGTTGATCCTGAAATAGGAGCAACTACCAATGTTGTCAAAAGAGCCAGGCCCCATCGCCTTGTTAAGAGATATTTTACAGATAGATACGATCCACCCAAATAAACACCCTTAACGGCAGCATCGATGAATAGAAGTTCTGCAACGTAGAGATTCTCTTTAGTTTCGTTACCGTTGAAGCATTTCTTCATCGCCAGCATAAATCCATTTGAATTTAGCAATTCGTATAGGTACATACCCGTACCGCCAGTATGCTGGAATACGCGAGTCCCTTCTTTCCAACCCGATCTTAAAATTTTATCGGCCGCGTAATTTACATCACCCATAGTTCCCAAAAACACATTAGCTTCGTGGGGCGTAAATTCAAAATTACTCATCTTGCGATCGCGTGCCAGCTGACAAGACTTTAACGCTTCGTTAAAAGCACGCTTTTCTTTTTCATTTAGCTGATAAACAGCTGTTTCATTTGCAGGTGTCCATCCGCTTTGCGCGAAGGACACCGACATGATTAAACTAAAGAAAAGAATAATTTTAACGAACATAGTGATTAGTTAGGGCGCACTGCCAAATGCGGC